>CAYZDG010000025.1:0-7937 GCA_964477165.1 uncultured Gammaproteobacteria bacterium | reverse complement strand
CAGGTAAATGTGGCTACAGCCCCGCGCCAACCAGGGAGCAGCTTTAAACCGATTGTCTATGCTGCTGCTTTTGCCTTGGGTTACTCTCCACAAACCGTGCTATTTGACCTCGTCACCAACTTCCCTACCGACCAGGGTCCTTACAGCCCAAAGAATTACGACTTAAAGGAGCACGGGCCTGTAACTATGCGCCAGGCGCTTGCTGGTTCGCTCAACATCCCAGCGGTTAAAACTATTTACCTTGCCGGCGTTGACCGTGTACTCGAGCTTTCTAAGGCCTTGGGTTACTCCTCACTAAATGACTCATCTCGCTTTGGTCTTTCACTAGTGCTTGGTGGTGGCGAGGTAAGCCTTCTTGAGCACGTTACTTCCTACGCCACCTTTGCCCGTAATGGCTCCTTTGTTCCATATAGCTCTGTTCTCCGCGTGGAGGCGAGCGACGGGCGCGTATTAGAAGAATGGCAGCAGCCGCGCGGCGTAGAGGCTCTGCGCCCAGACGTCGCTGCCGCACTCACTGATGTTTTATCTGATAATAACTCCCGCGCCTTCATCTTTGGTGCCACCAATAGTCTCACCTTGCCAGATCGTCCAGTGGCTACAAAGACAGGTACTACTAATGATTACCATGATGCCTGGACGGTCGGCTACACGCCACAAATCGCCGCTGGCGTTTGGGTTGGCAACAGCGACAACGAGGAAATGTCTCGCGGCGCCGATGGCTCTGTAGTTGCGGCGCCTATTTGGCAGCGGTTTATGATTGCTGCCCATCGCAGCTTACCAGCACAGTCTTTCGCCCCAATGCCGGCACCATTTAATGTAAGTCAAAAGCCAATGCTTAATGGTCAGTGGGACGGCACTGTAACGCAGGTCTACGACTCTCGCACTGGGCTCCAAGCAACACCCGCTACTCCGCCAGAATTCGCCGTGGAGCGCGTGTACCGCCAGGTTCACTCTATACTGCACTGGGTAACGCGGGGGGATCCACTCGGGGCGGTTCCCTCTGACTCAACAAGTGACCCAGCCTACGCCGCGTGGGAGGCTCCAGTTGCCCGCTGGCGCGAAGCTAAGGGCATTACTAATGAAGTGGTGCCAGGGGTGGGGTCTAGTGGCGACAGCGGTGTTTTAATATCAATTCTCGAGCCACAGGCTGGGGCGACGATTGAGGGGGAAACATTAATGATTTCTGCCACTGCGAATAGTGGCTCGGGAAATGATTGGCGCTTTAGTGTCGACGGGGCAGCCGTAGGTCGTTCTGGTCAGGGGGCGACAACAATTACTCTCCCCTCATCTCTCCGCTCCGGCAACCACGTCCTCTCGGTTACTATTGTCACTAATGACGGGCGTGCCGGCGCTACATCTATCCCTTTTACTTATAATAGGTCGGGGCAGAGCCCGCTCGAAATTACTATTCCACCAACAGCTCTAGTTGGCGCTTCTGTTTCCTTCTCTATTCAGGCGAATAGTGAGGTGCGCCAAATTGATTTCTATGTTCAACCACCAGTTGGGCAGACGCGGTGGGTTGGGGTTGCAACCCAAGCACCTGATGGCTCGTGGGTGTTAGTGTGGCCCGGCCCGTCTCAAGCTGGAACCTATGTAGTTGCAACTATGATTACCGACACGAGTGGTAACACTAGTAGTGGCGGCGCTTGGATACTACAGGTCTCGTAATTACGGCTGAATCGGCATTACCACGTAACGGTAGGGGTTCTGTTCTGTTGCTTGTAGTAATGACGGGGTTGTTTCGCCGGTTAGAGACAATGTAATAGTTGGCGTGTTAATGGCTGCCACGCCCTCAAGGAGATAGCGATAATTAAATAGCGCGCTACAAGGCTGTCCTTCTGCCTCTATAATCACACTCCCGTGATGTTCACCCACAGCACTATTACTCGCGTTGATGGTAAGATTCTTTCCTTCTATTGCCACGCGTACATCATTTACTCCAGGCTTACAGAAAAGGCTTGCTTGCTTAATTAGGCGAATAAATGACGCACTCTCAACAACGCAGCGCGCTACGTGTGTTGTGGGAATAATCGGCTGGTAATTAGGATATTGCCCCTCTATGAGGCGCGAGATAATGGCCACGTCTCCACTCTCAATTAATACCTGGCTGTCACTAAACTTTATTACTACCTCGTCTGTACCAATACAGCGCACGACTTCTTGTAGGGTGCGCCAAGGAATAATTCGGCTTGTTGTTACTGTAGTACTCGTGGTCTCAACTACACTCTCAGCTAAGCGATAGCTATCTGTACTCGCTAGGACTAATTTTTCCCCTTGCACATTAATAAGCACGCCGTTTATCTCTGGGCGTGTCTCATCTGTGGAAACAGCAAAAAGAACCTGGCTTAACCCGCGCCTCAACGCCTCACCTCCAACTTTAATCACGGCGTCTCCATTAACAGTAGGGATAAGGGGGTAGTCGGCGGCAGGAAGCGCTTGAAGTGTTGTTTGAATAGACTCGGCACTAATAGAAACCGTGTCCCCAGTGAGCTCAATTTGAACTGTCGCGTCTGCGGGAAGTAAAGAAACATAGTCCGAAAGAACGCGCGCATTTACCGTGGCCGCACCCTCCTGCTCTACTTTTCCTCGAATAATAGCCTGTACCGCAAGCTCGAGGTTTGTGGCACTTAAAAAAAAGCCCCCCGCCTCTGCGCGAATAAGGATATTACTTAATATAGGCAAGGCTCCGCCGCGCCCAGCCACGTGACTTACATAACCAACACTCTTCATTAAATTTATTGCCTTACAAGTTACTTTCATATAGTTAATAAATTAGTAGTAATAGTAATAGGTGCTGTGGATTCGGTGGAGAAAAGGGAGGAGGAGAGAATAAAGACTTAATAGACAATAAAAGCAGTGTTTAGAATTTGTTCAGTTAGTTACTAAGATAGATGTAAAAAGGAGCGCAAGTGGTTAGAAAATAGTGTATAAAAAGGAACAAGGATGAGGGGTAATAGAACCGTAATGAGTTTAAACACAGAGACCCAACATGGTAATGAACAGCCTTTACCCACCATTAAGAACTAAGCGGATTTGTTCAACATCACCCCGGGTTTTCCCGCCACCATCAACATCTTTTTTCACCTTGCTACAGGCATGCATAGCAGTTGTGTGATCCCTTCCCCCAAGCTCGTGTCCTATAGTAGGGAAAGAGCAGCCACAGTCTTCTCGTAGTAAGTACATCGCCACTTGGCGCGGCCCAACCAATTCCTTGCGGCGACTCGCCCCAAGAAGATTTTCCATTGAAATATCATAGTATTTCACGACCGCAGCAATAACTCGTTTTGAGGTAAGGCCCCCACCAAGGGCGCCCTCTCCTTGTAGCGCGGTAATAAGAGAGCGGGCAACCTCAACATTTGGTATTACCTTATTTAGTTGGTAATACGCGTGGAGCTTAGTAATTGCTCCCTCAAGCTCGCGAACATTATTGGTAATCACCTCCGCAATGTAGTTAATAACGTCTGGCGCTAGGGGAAAGTCACGATCCTTAACCTGCCGCTGAGCAATCGCCACCCTAGTCTCAAGGTCTGGTTTGCCAACATCTGCAATCATCCCCCACTCAAAACGGCTCACTAAACGCGATTCAATAACGCTAATAGATTTTGGTGGCCGGTCAGAAGTCAGAATAATCTGTTTATTCAACTGGTGAAGAGTGTTAAAGGTGTGAAAGAATTCCTCCTGTGTTTGTTCTTTGTTCGCAAGAAATTGAATATCATCGATAAGTAGTAAATCTACGTCCCTATATACCCGTTTAAAGCTATCCCCCTTGCCCTCCCTAATAGATTGAACAAAACTGTTCGTAAACTGTTCACAAGTACTAAATAATACCTTAATATCAGGGGAATTTCGTAGTACTTCGTTACCTATAGCTTGAATAAGGTGAGTTTTTCCTAAACCAACACCGCCATAAAGAAACAAAGGGTTGTAAGTATCCCCAAGACTAGCCGCGACTGCCTTACAGGCCGCATAGGCTAATTCAGTGCTCTTACCAACAATAAAGCGGTCAAAGGTATACTTTGGGTTTAACCCCCCCTTATTAAGAATCTGCGGCGGCTTATATGGAGACGACGCGGGTCGTTCTGTTGGGGCACTAGCAGACCAGTGATCGCCGTGAACATGTGGCTGTTGAGTTTTAGTACCATCTGATGAACTAGCAACAGCGCTAGTGACGTGATATTGAACAGCTGAAACCTGTTGGTTTGTAAGGCGCTGAAGAGCGGTCATTATGTAGCCGTGGTACTTGTTTTCAAGCCAAGCTTTAGTAAAGGCGTTTGGGACCGCGACAATAACAACCCCATCATTATTTGAGTCAATGGAAGTATTACGAAACCATGTTGTAAAATTGGCTTTACTAACCAGTAATTCAAGCTCACCTAATACTGCCTGCCACAACTCTTGATTATTCATACGGGCAAAAGCATAGCCTCAATCCTACCCTAAAACACAAAGGCATACCATTTGGGTAAACTGGATAAGCTGTTCATAGACTGTGGGTTACTATTTTAGTAGCAAATTTGTGCAAATGAAGGCCAGGTACTAGAATGGTTTGACTATGCCAAAGCGAACTTACCAACCAAAGAAACGAAGGCGAGCCAAGCGACATGGGTTTATCGCACGAATGTCTACTCCTACAGGGCGGGCAGTATTGGCGCGACGCCGGGCTAGGGGCCGCAAGAAGCTAACAGTAACTAAGAAGTAGTGTTCAAACGTGTAAACCGTCTTACTGGGACACGTGAAATAAGGTCACTCCAAAGGGGTAGGCCATATTTTTCGACACACTTTGTATTAAAATTCGCGCCAGCAAAGAGTGGCGCCTGGAGGTGCGCAGTAGTTGTATCAACAAAAGTCTCAAAGAAGGCAGTGGTTAGAAATAGGCTTAAAAGGCAGGCTAGGGAAGTGATCGAAGTACTATTAAAAGGCAAGAGGGCGGTAATTCTTATAGTTTCAGCAAAGAAAGTGGTTCCAGATGATATAAAGATATACCAGGATGAGTTGAGTTTTTTGCTAAGTAGAGCCAGAATAATATAATATGAAAAGCGCTATAATCGCAATAATTCGGCTCTACCAAGCCACAATATCGCCAGACCATGGAATACTTCGTAAGAGGTATGGTCACTGCCCTTTATACCCAAGTTGTTCACAATATGCCATTGAGGCCCTGAACAAGTATGGGGTTCTTCGTGGAACGATTAAGGCAGTGGCACGAGTTGTCCGCTGCACCCCATTAACTAAACCCGCAGTAGATAACGCCTAGCTATGCTGTTGATTTTTCATACAATCTTCTATCAGCCTCTCTATAACTTACTGATTTTTACCTACAACGAGTTCCCACTTCGGGATTTTGGTATAGCAGTGATTCTGGTAACAATAGTAGTTAAGTTGATCCTGTACCCGTTTTCCCTAAAGTCAATTAAGGCTCAGCGATCAATGCTGGAACTACAGCCTAAGATAAATAGCATACGTGAACGATTTAAGAACGATAAACAAGGCCAAGCGCAGCAGCTAATGGCTCTTTATAAGGATCATAAGGTTAACCCATTTTCTTCCTGTTTGCCCCTTATTATCCAACTCCCTTTCTTGTTTGCTCTTTACCGGGTGTTTATGAGCGGGCTGCACAATAGCGGCACAGCAGACCTGTACCCGTTCATTACAGACCCTGGAGTAATTAATAGTGTTTCGTTTGGTCTTATTGATCTAGCAAACCCATCTTACCCGCTGGCGATACTTGCCGGCCTAGCTCAATTTGTTCAAGCAAAATACATTCAGGTACAACGCCCAGTAGGCAATGTTGATGGATCAAAAGACGAGTCGATTATGTCGACCATGAACAAACAAATGCTGTACATGATGCCAATTATGACTGTGATAATTGGAACAAGGCTTCCTGGTGGACTGGCCCTATATTGGCTAGTTACGACAGTTCTTACCCAGCTGCAGCAGTGGATTACCCTGCGGAAGAAGGTAACTACGCAAGTTAGTGTATAATTGGCTCTGTATAGCTAATTAGTTGAATAGTCGGTCTGCGCCAACAATAATTTTGAGCGCGGCTTTATGAATAGTTACTTTTGCGGGAGTTTTTTGCGTAGAAGTGCCGTCGAGAGTAACTACACCCCCTGTCTCATCTGATGAGGTAATTGTTACTGCGCGCACGGATAGAAAAGTGGTTTGGCCACGGCCGCGGGGAGGGGTAACTGTTAAGTTGAGTTGGCCATCTGTGGGGTCAAAAAGCGCGCTACCTCGTGGCAGGCAGCCATAGCCAACACTGCTAATGCTTAAGCTACTGCCGCGAGCTGTTTCTAGATGGAATCCAGGAAAAGCAACCGTGCAAGCCTCTGGATTACTTACAGTGGCACTATCGATAAAATAGCCATTATTCACCTGCCCGACGTCAATAGTCTTAACGATGCGGGCAGAGAGGACCTCGACAGCGCCGGCGAGCGGCGGGATGCCCAAGATCCGCGCCAAGGTGCTACTGGCGTCGGTAGAGATGAACCCAAGGGTAACATTTGTACCCATAGTGGCTCCAATCGCGCTATTAAGAGTGGCGTCGTTGCCCACAGCCACAATAGTTTGAGTACCCTGGGTAACCGCTTCAGCCACTACTTCACGTAGGTTTTTTAAAGGGGTGAGGCGGACAGTGCGGCCTTTTATGCCTAATTCTAGAACACGCGTCTCGAGGCGCGCGAGTAGTTTTTGGTAGCGCGGGTGTCCGAGCTCCTGGTCATAGATATACAAGTAAGCACTATTCATTGGCGTCGGTGGCTATTGCCCCGAACAACTACAAAACCTCCTCGCCTTCAGGAGTGGTAGTAGGCGCAGCCTGGCGTTTACTGCGAGATGGAGCGCCGTTGGTGCGCATAGAAAGGCGACCATTCAATGTCGCGCCAGCCTCTACGGAAATTGAGGAACATGAAACATCGCCGGAAATACTGGCAGTGGAGGCGATTTCTAGGACGCTGGTAACAGAAACGTCACCGGCTATTTTTCCAGCAATAAAGGCGTTAGCCGCGGATACATGCGCGGTTATGTCAGCCTGCGGCCCAACCCGCAGATTGCTGTTAGTTTTTAGGTTGCCAACAACGGTGCCCTCAACCACAATGTCACCCTCGCCAACGAAGTCTCCTTCAACCTTGACCGATGGGCCAATTACTGTTTCTATTGTGTCGTTTGACTGCAGTGATTGTTTCTTACCAAACATACGGTTATAGTGTTAATCTCTAACGTCAACTGTAGAGATGATTGATATAAAGGGTCAAGTTAGTATCTAGTAATTGTTAATTACAAACAAATTTATGAGCGTCCATCAGAATGAGGAAGCACACGTGGATCACCAGACATTGCGGCGAGATTTACGAACAGTTTTAGTGCTCTGTGTAATATTATTTGGAACCATTGTTGGTTTGTGGATTCTCGAGTCGAAAATTGGCTTTTTATCAGCACTGGCAAATCGTGGCGCGTAAAAACCTTTTGCCCCTGTAGCTCATCGGATAGAGCAAGCCCGTCCTAAGGGCAAGATGGGGGTTCGATTCCCTCCGGGGGCACCAGGGTAGAAGCTAGTAAATAGAAAATAGAAAGAAGAAACTTGTTGCATATTTAAAGTTGAGGTAATCGAAGGGTACGGACGAAACCTGAACTGTTTCAGGTTGCGGACGACCCGGGCGACGGAGGAGCACCGAGTGATGTACGAGCGGAGCGAGGACCAGCGAGGCGCGGGGGAGGAGGATTCCCTCCGGGGGCACCAGGGTAGAAGCTAGAAAACAGGAAACAGAAAATAGAAGAAATAACAAAGAAAAAAGAACACAGAGAACACGCGGCACTGTACCCTTTTGACATTTGGATTTAGAATTTGGGATTTATTTTCGGGCCTGTAGCTCATCTGGTAGAGCGCGGCATTCGCATTGCCGAGGTATGGGGTTCGAGTCCCCACAGGTCCACCA
>CAYZDG010000024.1:7016-8062 GCA_964477165.1 uncultured Gammaproteobacteria bacterium | reverse complement strand
AAGTTGGCGGTGGTGGCGTGGGTACTTACCATTGGGCTAACGTTGCCAGCCCCGTCGTAGGCAACAAGCGCAAAGTAGTAGCTTGTCCCAGCCGCTAGATTACTATTCGTGTACGATCTCGAGCCACTCGACAGCTCGCCGACGTAAATGACAGTTGGACTAGATAGACTACTAATTATTGATCTTGAGCGGTACAAACGATATCCAGCTACATCCGAAGAAGCCGAAGCCAACCACGATAAAATTACCTGATTGGAGCCAGCCGTAGCCGAGAAGCTAGCGGGCGCGCTCGGAGGCGTTGTGTCTGGAGGCGTGGGTAGCCCCCCTGTTGTTGCGTGGGTCACCGCGACTGCAGAAACATTACTATTACTATCGCGGGCAACTATGCCGTAGTAGTAGGTGGTACTGGGTTGCAAATTAATGTCGATGAATGAACTTGAGCTACTGGACTGGAAATTTAAAAATTGCACCCCTGGAGCGGTAGTAGTAGAGAAGGACTGATTGGAACGGTAGAGGGCAAACCAGTCCAGGCTGGAATTGTCTGTGAACTGCCAAGCTAGATTAATTTGGTACTGGCTTGGGGTGGCAGTAAAGCTCACTAATGACGGCGGTGCGGGGTCGGGGGTAGGCACCAATATACTAGTGATGGCCATTGCGCTTCTGTTACCCGAGCTGTCGTAGGCAATGATGCCGTACGAGTATCTACTATTTGTTACTTGATTGTCGACGAAGCTCGTTTGGCTGCTGGGCAAAGTGGCCATTAGCATGGTACCAGGATCATTTATATCTACGCTGTTGTAGGCCGTGGAGCGATACAAATAGTAACCCTGAACATCTGGGTCATTTGAAGCTGTCCAGCTCACCGTTACCTCTAAAGGATTAGAGAGACTGGAGCTAATGCTGGCTACAGCCTGAGGTGGAGTAGTATCGCTGGTCTGCGTGAAAGTCATCAACGGGTCGCCTACCACTACGTTAACCCATAACGGCCACTGAAAACTCATGTAAGCCGCGTCAGCTAAATTATAACCAGAGTACAAAAGAGGTAA
>CAYZDG010000024.1:0-7006 GCA_964477165.1 uncultured Gammaproteobacteria bacterium | reverse complement strand
CCGCTGCCAAAAGGCTCGGACGCATTTCCTAAGCAGACCGTACCACCTGTCTCCAACCACTGGCTGCACCAGGTTTGACCCCTCGGGCTGTATAAATTAGGATCAACGGTTTCTCTTAGACTCGTCAGGTTAAAGGACTCCCTGGTGCTATAGATAGCGCCATCGGCTTTGGTAAATTGCAGCTCCCCGATGTGGGTACCGGCGTATTTCCCATGACCGACGTAAGCCCAAACCGATTGCGGCGCTGTAGTTAACTCTTGGTTTGTTGACGCAAAAGGATTCGGGTAGTACGGCGCGCCCAAATCTTCCAACCGACTAGCAGCTGTAATCATGTAAGTATTATTTTGTCCCGGATGACCATCAATAACCGCAATAGAACTATTAAGGTCAACCGGATTGAGACTTTTTTGTATTATATCCAATACCGTGCTCAATAGTGGCGCGTCGAGGCGGGTGACTAGATACTGCATGTAGCTGCTCTTGGGAATTTGTTGGCCATCTACCGTTTGGCTCCAGGCGAACTCGTACCAATTTGGCTTGAAGCGATGACGCATAGTGTAGCCGGCTGGGCCGATGCTAGAGGCGATATCAGCCGCATAGTAAGGACTGACGAAGGTGGCATTTAAATACCGGTAGTACTTTTCCTGCCCCAAAAAGACGAGATCGGAATCAACGGACACGCTATCGTACCAGCCAGAATAGTTAGGATCATTAATGTAGATCCTTAAAGGAATGCCCTTAATTAGAACCAGGTAGCGGATGTCATTCAATCCCGCCAGGCAATTAGTCACTCCAGTTGTTATGATATTCAAACCAGCCGTACTGGTTTGTTCATTAGTTGTAGTGGATATTCCACAAATGTTAGCAAGGGGAATATTTCTGGCAGACTGATAAGCTTGGGCAATCTGCAATGAATCCTGTATGCCGTTACCATCTTGGTCTTCAGTCCAATTAGTATTATAAATAACAACCACATTAGCCGCTGTCGGTACCGAGGCATCACTAAAGTGTTCGCTCCAGGCGTTGGCTGTTGTGGCAGAAAAAATAAAGAAGGCTGTCGCAAAAGCCGCCCCGAAAATAACAATCGTAAATTGTTTTTTGTTTTGTTTAATAGGCGTCAGTCGGTAAGCTTTAATCTCCGCACTCTGCTCGAGCCGATTACTTGGGAGGATTTTTAAACTCATTGGCAAATTATAATCGAGCGTACATCTGGTGTCATTATAGGCAGCCTTCGCCGTGTTTGGATAGGAGCGGGAACTTAGGCAAGTCAAAGCTCCAACTAGAATTTGGTTGTTTGTAAAATCGAGCCACCCTCCCGTTTTATTGACCCCAATAACTCCAACTCCGTAATCGCCATCGCAAGCTCGGCCGCCGATAGTCCAAGTGATTCACCAAGAGTATCAGCAGCTATTGGTTCATGCGCCGGCAGAGCGCGGTATATCTGTTCAGCCGCAGCAGATAAGTCTGGTAGAGGCAGAGGAGCTGCCGGTACGGCTGCTGGGGTAGAATTAGCTGCTGCTAGACCTATAGCCTCAAGGACATCCATGGCGCTAGTGCAAGGTATGGCTCCACGTCGTAACAGGCGGTTGGTTCCAATTGAGGATGGACTGGTAATAGGACCAGGTACTGCCAGCACCTCACGGTTTTGCTCTAAAGCTAGATGAGCCGTAAGTAGCGCGCCAGATTTTTCGCCAGCCTCCACCACAACCACAGCGCGGCACAGCCCGCTGACAATACGGTTCCGTCGCGGGAAGTGACCGGGGTGGGCCGGAGCGTGTAGGCCGTGTTCGCTGATGAGGCAGCCGCCAGTGCTAAGTATCTGCTCGGCGAGTGAACGGTGCTCGGCTGGATACATTACGCTCCAGCCTAAACCATTGCCGACAACGGCAATGGTGCGGCCGCCGCTAGTTAGTGCGCCTCGGTGCGCCGCCGCGTCTATGCCGTAGGCCAGGCCGCTGACCACCGTAATACCGGCCGTTGCCAGGTCGTGCCCCAGTTGTTCGGCTACGGCGACTCCATATGGTGTGCAGCGTCGCGTGCCGACCACGGCTACGCAATTTTCCAATGGTAGTGCGCCACGGAAAGTAAGCAGCGGTGGTGGAGCTGGTATCTCGCGCAGTAGTGCTGGGTACGCCTCGTCGCGTATAGTTACCACGTTAACGCCGTCGTCCATTAATTCCTGCCAGGCGGCGAGGGCGTTGATCGTTGGTCTCTTTTCATTAATCGCGACTACTACCTGCTGCTTTAGGCCGATAGCTAAAAGCTGATTGCTGCTTGCTGCCCACGCCTCATCTGGATTAATAAACGAATCCATAATTCGACGCAGTGAGGCCGGCCCGACCTCGGGAATACAAGTGTAGGCGTAGAGGAGCTGGGAAAGGGTCATAGGGGGAGCTTGTAGCTTGTAGGAAGTTAGCTTGTAGGGGGAAAATGCAGAACGAGGCCAGCGACGAGCTGACCTGGGGCAAGTATAGCAGGGGGGGAGGACAGAGGACAAAGGACGCAGGATACAGAACAAAGAACACCGGAACATCAGTACACTAGTACACCGGAACACAAGAACACAGAAAATATAGATATTTCGATACTTACCAGTAGTGTGTGCATATTAGAAAAACGCCGCGGGTTACCGCGGCGTTTGGTTGAAAGCGTTCTGGTTCAGGTGGTAATTTCGCGTTTTGTAACCGCGGCCCATTTTTTAGCTAATGGGTTTCGGTCGCGTTCCCTGGAACCCATGCTAAGTATGTGCATGTAGAGGATGAAGTCTGCATCGGTATGTACCTTTTCGAGGGCGAATTCTGGCATCTGATCGCCGTTACTGAAGAGTGGTAGCCATAGCAGCTCGGTCATACTAAAACCATCGTGGTCTTTGGCCACGCTGTCGCCGACAACGTCGTCCACCATTCTTCGATAGCTGTCGTTGGTCATTAGCATCAGTGCGATGAAGCTCCAGATGTTGCCATTTGATTTCTCGAACCAATACTCATCAAGAACAGCACCGTCAATTCCGGGATCCTTGATGACCTCCTCTACCACTTTGGTTAAATCGAACCCAAAATGCTTGAGCGCCGTAAGAATCGTGGCGCGCTGTGTTGGCAGATGTCGCGAGTATGGCAGTAAGGCCAATAGGGTATTGCCATTTGCTTCCCCTTCCTCCTCCCGCTCGAGTAATTCGTGGAAGGCTCGTAGAAAGGCGTAGTTAGACGTAGCTTTACTGCCCAAGTTCTGAAGCATGAGTAGTAGCATCCCGCGGTCGAAGCTTTGGAACTGATCTCTGGGAAAATCACGACCCAACCTGATCGCTTCAGTAATAGGGTTTGGTGGGAGCTCAAATGCTGGCATTAGCGAAGACATGGTCTTCTCCTTTGTATCTGTAATATGTTAAAGGTCTCTTATTTGTGGTGAACTTAGGCTTACGTCAGGGCGATGTCAAATAGAATAACGCCGCGGCATGGCCGCGGCGTTTGGTTGATTGGATGATTAGTATTCCAGAAGTTCACCCACTGCCTTCAGAATTTTTTCGCTCACCTCAATAGAGATGTTTGGATCGCCGTCGTGGCCAGTGCCGGGTCCTGGTATGTTCAGATAGTTTGCCCAGCGGATGAACTGACCTTGTTTGGCAGCATCACCGCCAAAGCGGTCGAGTAACCATTGGCCAGTATCGTTGTCCGAGCTACCGAGGCCGAAAGCAGCAGCGAGCGTTTGGTAAGTCATTATGACCGAGCCAATGATTCGTTCAATTTGGCTCTGGACTATCGTCCATTCCACCTGCCAGTAGATGACATTGGCTATGATCACCCTGCTGATATGCAGCTCGGCCGCACTGCCGCGTAGAATCAGCTGTTTGTGCTGGCCGTCGAGGCTAATGTAGAGGTGAGCTACGTTGATTTTGGAACCGTGGTGGTGGAACCAAACCGGCAAGACTCCGTTCTTTAGTTCTGGCTTATGAGGAGTTAGCATTGCGCGCCTTTCTAGAAAAGTTGATTTCAACGGATTATTGTTATTTATTAAGGATCCCTAGTTCGTCGTGAATTTAGGGAATATCCGAAATGATGTCAAATAGAATAACGCCGCGGGTTACCGCGGCGTTTGGTTGATTGTTCGATTCAATTTAACTCTAACTCGTAACCCATTGAAACCGCTAACTCGATAAAGTCCATGCTGGCTCGTTTAGTCGCTTGGGCTCTGGCAGCGGCAATGCTGGCGCCAAATTGCGAGAAGAGCGTGCGCACAGCGGCCGCGGCCGCATCCGGCAGACCTTTCAATTCGGCTTCGAGGTTGCTTTGACGTCCGAGGACAAAAGTCACTTGGCCATCGCTCCAGCTCCGCATTTGTTGCGTGAATAGAACCTGTTGGTCGGCATCCCAGGTTCCAGTTGCGAGTATCCGTCCGATTTCGGGATTTAGCTCGCGGAAGAGATCATCGCCGTCTTGAAGAAAGTTCCTTGGACCATCCATACCTCCAGCACCAAGGTCGGCCAGCGCTAATACTCGCGCGATAGGAGGTGACTTCTCGCTTAGGTTTGGTTGGATTGCGGTATATAACCTCGAGCTGTACTCGGCGACCGTGGCATTTATTGCCTCGCGAATTTGGTCCCGATCATCTTCGCTAAACCATGTGTCTTGCAGTACGCGGTTAACCACTTCACAGATAGTCGCGGCAATACCGCCGCTCACAGATTCGTTGACCTTAGAGTATTGCGCCAAGTCATGGCAGGCCGCGGCAATTGTAACCAGGCGTTCCTGGCGGTTACTAATCAAATCCGGATCCACACGTCGAATCGCGCACACAATTCTGCCAGTTCGATTAATTACGCGCTTGGTGTGAATGTGATTGTGGAACGACCGACGCCGTGATTCATCTGGGTGTTTTTTGTAGGTGAGGTTTAATAGTGCCAAGGCAAAGGCCACAATGCTACCAGTGATTTGATCATCAAATTCTTTATACCGTTTTACGTCCATGCTACCTCCCAGGTAGGTTCTTTTAGTTGTTAATGAAGATGTAGTGACATGGCTTTATAGACCCGCGTGGCTTGTGGGTCAAGGATTGGCGTTAAATTAATTTATCCAGCCAAGAACCGTAGTGCTTCTCGTACCTTGGGTAGTAACTGGCCGCCGAGCGCGTCTTGTCGTGCCCGTACCACATTATCCTTAGGCCTTAGCTCCCACTCGGGGTGAGCTTGAATCCATTGTTGCACCGAGCCCATAGCCACGTCGTGGCCTAGCTTTAGGCGCACCCAGCGCGTTTCTAAGCCATCAAAACCACGGCTAACCGTACTATCCACGCCAGCCACGCCCGCGGCGCGGCACAGAAGTTTAAGCCGTAATACCTCCAGTAGGTTGTCCAGTGGGTCAAGCGGCATACCAACGAAGCGGGTATGTACCTCGTCGGCATAGCGTTGCAAACCAGCTTCATCCTCATTAGCCAATTGCTGGTACAGTCGCAGGCGGCTGGCTTGGTCTGGTTCAGCCTCGGCTGGAATGTAGGCAGATAGCGGCAGATCTACTCCCACCTCTTGTTCGTCCGGCGGGGGACGATTGTCACGCATGCCCAGCAGCGTCTCCTCTAACAGGCGGCTGTACAGGTGCAAGCCCACACTTACAGCTGGGCCATGCTGTTGCTTGCCCAGAGCATTACCAACGCCGCGCAGTTCCATATCGCGCATAGCAATTTGAAAGCCCGAGCCAAGCGCGTTGTGTTGCAGCAACGCTTTCAGTCGCTCATTGGCCTGGCCGACTAGTTTTTGGCTGGGGTACAAAAAGTAAGCAAAGGCTTGTTTGCCGCCACGACCCACGCGACCGCGCAGCTGGTAGGCCTGCGCCAACCCCAGCGCTGGCGCATTTTCGATAATAATTGTATTCACGTTAGCTAAGTCCAAACCATTCTCCACAATGGTCGAGCATACTAGTACGTCGACCTCGCCTTCATCAAAGCGGTGCATGACCTCGGCTAGTTTGTTCTCGGGCATCTGGCCATGGCCAATATCGAACCGCGCCTGCGGCACCAGCTTCTGTAGCTGCTCGGTAATTAAATTTATGCGCGCTACTTTGTTGGAGACAAAGTACACCTGGCCGCCTCGTTCTAGCTCCCGGGTAATAGCGTCCTGCACCACATCATCACTGTAGGGCAGCACGTTGGTTTCGATAGGCAGGCGGCCGGGCGGCGGCGTTTCGATAGTGGAAATATCCTTAAGCCCAGATAGCGCCATATTAAGAGTGCGGGGAATGGGTGTGGCCGACAGCGCCAGTACATGACAGCCAGTGCGTAGATTCTTCAACTGCTCTTTATTTTTTACGCCGAATTTTTGCTCCTCGTCTATAATCGCCAAACCCAAGCGTCCGAACTGCACGTCCTTAGATAAGATCCGGTGCGTGCCGATGGCAATGTCCACAGTGCCATCTCGTATCCCTTTCACAGCCTTCTTTTGTTCAGCTGCTGTTTGGAAGCGGGTCAGAGCGGCGCAGCGCACGCCGAATTTCTGCAGGCGCCCGTTGAATGTATCAATATGTTGAGTGGCTAGAACAGTAGTGGGGCAGAGCACGGCTACCTGCTTGCCGCCGCGCACAGCCTTAAAGGCGGCACGAATAGCTACTTCTGTTTTGCCAAAGCCTACGTCGCCCGCAAGTAAGCGATCCATGGGTGCTTCGCGGCGCATATCGGCTAGAATCTCATCCACTGCCTGCTGCTGGTCGGGTGTGGGTTGGTAAGAGAAGCTAGCGGCGAGTTTAGCTTCGTCCGGATGGTCGGCTAGACCAAAGCCGCCGTGCACCTGGCGCCGCGCCGCGCCGAGCAGAATTTGTCGCGCCAGCTCGCCGGTTTCCACCTTTACCTTTTTCAGCGCGGCTGCCCAGGCACCACCGCCGTCGAGTTTAGATAGGGGCGGGTGGGCTTGACCCAGGTAACGAGTGATGCGATCCGCTTGTTCAACTGGCAAATACAGCTTGCCGCCGCCCGCGTAGTCTAACTGCAGATAGTGGCGCACCGCGTCGTCCACCTGCTTTTCGCA
>CAYZDG010000023.1:0-8072 GCA_964477165.1 uncultured Gammaproteobacteria bacterium | reverse complement strand
CCCCCTAACCCCACTATCCGCCACTAGGATATTGCTTCCACCGCCCAACACAAACACTGGCAATTTCTCGGCCGCGACCCAAGCCAACGCGGTTGCGAGTTCATCCGCATCTGCTGTTTCCAAAAAAAATCGTGCTGGCCCACCAATCTTGTACGTCGTGTACGGCGCCAGGGGGACGTTCTCGCGTAAATTAGACAGCGTCGGCATTTAGTTGTTAGTTAATCGTTATTCGTTACTAGTTATTAGTTTTTCGTTGGGATTTGGGATTTTGGATTTGGGATTTACCTGTGTTCTGATGTACTGGTGTTCCGGTGTTCTGGATTTATTCTACTTTCTAGATTCTAGCTTCCACTTTCTACCAACCTCCTTGCCACTCCATCAATCGTCCCCGCGCCGACTACGATAACGACGTCGCCGACACGGACAACGTGGCGCACCATGCGCTCGGCCTCGTCCTCATCTTCCGCAAAAGCAACGGGGGTATCTGGCTGATGCTGATGAATAGCGTCAACTAACTGGCTAGAGGATACGGCAGCGTCTTCACCGTGCTCGCGACCAGGCACGCGGTACACCTCGGCGATGATGAGTTGATCGGCGCGCTCGAACGCCGTGGCAAATTGATCCATTAGCCGACGCGTGCGATTCCCCTGGTGGGGTTGAAACAAAACTAGCAGACGACGCTCGGGGTACGCCTGCGCCAGCGTATCTAAACAAGCGCGAATGGCGTCCGGATGATGGGCGTAGTCCGAAATCACTGGCGCGCCGCTGGGTACCATAGTACCGACCCGCTCCAAGCGCCGACCTAAACCAGCATAGGTAGCCACGCCAGCCACGCAGTCTTCTAGGCGCAGACCAGTTGCCATAGCCAAGCCGATAGCCGCCAAACAATTTGCCACGTTGTGACGACCAGGCATGGGTAAAGTAAAAGCCACTGGCGGATTATTGCCATAGCTAACGCTAAACTTTGTCTGGGTACGATCGAGAACTATGTCGCAAGACACCAACGTCGGCACACCCTCCACCGGGCCCACAAGCGAGAACGGCAACATCTTGCCGTGCCCGGCCGTGGCCACCGCCGTGCGCGTGGCAACATCATCCGCGTTGTACACCAATGTGCCATCATCTGGTAGATGGCCAATAAACTCCACGAATGCCCTTTCGATAGCTTCAAAATTATGGTAGAAGTCCAAATGGTCTTCGGTGATATTGGTAATGGCGGCGCTCCACGGCGATAACTCGTGGAAGTGCGCCTGGTGCTCGCACGCTTCGACTATTAAATTGCCAGCCCCTGGCCGATAGTTAGAGTTGCCCCAGGCCACCACTGGCGCGCCGACGATGGCCGCGGGATCGGCGCCAGCGGTGGCAAGAATCGTGGCCAGCAAAGCCGTAGTTGTGGACTTACCATTAGTGCCAGACACTGCCAGCGTGCGCCGACTGCGTGTTAGCTCGCCGAGCGCCTGGGGGTATGAGTGCATTGGTACGCCAGCGGCCGCGGCCGCCAGCAGCTCGGGGTTATCATTTGGTACGGCAGTTGAATACAAAACCAAATCGGTATGGAGCGGCAAATTGGCCGCGGCGTGGCCAATGGTCACCGGGATGCCAGCGGAGCGCAGACCAATGGCCGTGGGACTGTCAGCGCCGTCCGAACCAGTGACCGTTGCGCCTGACGCCGCCAGCCACCGCGCTATGGCCGAGATACCCGCGCCGCCGACGCCGACACAATGGATAATGCGAGCGGCAAGTAAATCCATAATCAGCGGAGTAGCTGAAGCACGCGCTCAAAATAGTCCGCGCCACTCACTGTGGGCAGCACGCTGGCTAGACGTTCGGGCGCCGCGCTGCCAGCCGCGGCCGCGTCTAAAGCCGCCCGTACAGTAGCGGCAAACGATTCACATGTTGCCGTAGACTGATCAACCACGCTGGCGCCGCCAGCATTCGCTACCCAGGCAGCATTAAGCTGTTGGTGGCCAGGTAGTGGCACCAATACAGCCGTGGCGCCAAGAGCAGATAATTCACTAAGGCTACCCATGCCAGCGCGGCTAACTACTACGGTGGCCACGGATAAAGCCTCGGCCATGGCGTCAGCTTCGGCTATGAACGGAACGGCATGGTAACCGCTGTGCTGGCCCAGCAACATATCCTTGCCCGCGCCAGTTACGTGCAGCACCTGGCAAAAATCACGCAGCATTGGCAACGAGCATATTGTTAAGTTGTTCAAGCTCGAAGCACCGCTGGATCCACCCACTATCACTACTACTGGCAGGTCGGGCTCCAAACCCAAGAGCTGACGAGCCGCGGCGCGTTCTTCTTCGGATAAGGGAGTACGAAACGGCTGCCGCACCGGATTACCGGTTACCACAGCGCGACGCGGCAACTTAGATCGTCCACCGAACACTGTGGTTACCACGCGAGCGAACGGGAACATCAGCCGGTTGGCTAAACCAACAGCCACATCCTGGTGATGAACTACCACTGGCACGCGACGCAACCAAGCTGCCCATACCACTGGCACTGCGGCAAAGCTGCCGGCCGCCAGCACTACATCTGGCCGCCACTGCCCCAAACGGCGCCAACTTTGTCCCAAACCAATTAGGGTAAGAAATGGCGCGACAAAATTTTCCCACGAAAAATAGCGGCGCATCTTGCCGCAATACACTGGAGCAAAGGCAAACCCGGCCGACTCCACCACGGCTCGCTCTGGGCCGCTCATCGTACCCCAAAACCGCACATCATGGCCGGCTTTACGGTCGCGCGCGTCCTCGGCCACCGCCAGCAGCGGGCTGACCGAACCCAGCGTGCCGCCTCCCACGCACAGAATGTTCATACCACCTGTAGTACCCTAAAAACGGTTGCTGCGTCAACGCGGACGACCAGCTACCCGCACTGTCCGGCACGACCGACTAATACTTAATAGGATGCCAACCACGACTAGATTCACTACCATGGCCGTGCCACCGTAGCTAATAAACGGCAAGGGCAAACCAGTAAGGGGCACTAATCGCAGCATGCCACCGATATTGAAGAATGACTGCCAGGCAAACCAGGCGGCTATGCCGCCAGCAACTAATTTCGAGAATCGATCTGGCGCTGTCATTGCCACGCGCCAGGCGCGGAGTAATAACCACAACCACAATGCCAAAAAAGCTAACGAGAGAATAAAACCTAACTCCTCGGCCATAACCGCGAACACCGAATCACCCTGCGCTTCGGGCAGATAATTGTATTTTTGCACTGACTGCCCCAAACCTCGGCCAAGTAAGCCGCCCGCGCCCACCGCCAACATCGCCTGATTCACGTGGTAGCCAATACCCTACGGATCCGCGCCCGGATTAATAAACGCGGTTAAACGAGCAACACGGTACGGTGCCAACATTGCCAGCAGCACTACGCCCACAATACCCGCGGCTAAGATGGTTACCAAGTGACGCTTAGCCGCGCCGCCCAAAGCAAACATGCTTAAGGCAATTGCAGCTACCACGATGAGCGTACCAAGGTCTGGCTGTAGCATTAGCAATAGGCTAAGGATGCCCAAGAACACCAAGAACGGAACCGCGCCGCCCCACCAATCAGCTAGCTGATGTTCGCGCCGATTTGCCAGCCAGCGTCCGAAGTACAGTACTAGTGCCAGTTTAGCTATTTCGCCCGGCTGAAAGGATAACGGGCCAAGGTCTATCCAGCTGCGCACATTGCGGTGCTCGGCACCAATACCGGGGATAAAGGTAGCCACCAGCAACAACAAAGTGATAATAGCTACAGGCAAGGCCAGCTTAGACCACCACTGGTACGGCAATCGCGCTGCCAACCACAAAAAAATGAGGCCGGGTATTATGCCCTTTAGTACCTGCTGCCCGACGAAATACGAAGCACTGCCGTAGGTTTGCACGCCTACCACCGAACTAGCCGAGTACAGGACAACTAGTCCCACGGCCACAACACCGACCACCGCGGCCAATAACGCATAGTCTGGCGACTGGCCGCTGCGGTGCCGCAGGTCGCTCCACCAGCGAGCGGTAGTACCTGGGGGTTTGAGATGGGAGGGAATGGACATGGGGAAGCTTGTAGCTTGTAGGAAGTTAGCTTGTAGGTCTAGGAGTAGGTTTTAGTTATCTATCATTATCGACATCTAGATATTTTGATATTTTTTCATAGCCAACGACTCTCGACTACCGACTAACGAATTTATGATTAACGAACGACGAGTAGCAACCCTCCTAACACCTAAAATCTAGCACCTTCTCCCAGACCTACAAGCTACAAGCTAACTTCCTACAAGCTGTCCGAATTTTTCCCCGCGCTCCTGGTAGCTACGGAACTCGCCAAAGCTCTCGCAGCCTGGGGATAAGATAATGACTTGCTGCTCCTTATTATGAGCCGCCCGCCGCTGGCACAAAGCTACTGCCTTGGGCAATGTTCCGACCTGGGCGACAACGTCGTCCTTAAAACCGACGCGGGCGGCTCGCTTTGCTAACCACGGCGCCAATGTTCCAATAAGCGCCACTGTTTGCACGTCCAGTGCTTTTAGCTTCTTAAACATTGCCTCGTATTGTTCTGGACGAGGGTGAAGCCGGCTGCCGCCAATGATCAGATGGAGTTTTGACCCGGCGAATGCCGCTGTTGCTGCCGCTGTTGCTTCTGGCCGCGTGGACGCGGTGTCGTTGACATAGGTAATATTTCCCCGCCGGGCGACTATAGTTAGTCGACCATCCTCGGTGCCAAAGCGCCACAGGGCCAAAGCCATAGCGCGGATAGACGCGCCAGCCGCGTCAGCGGCCAACAGCGCGGCCAGGGCGTCAGCCTGCAAATGCGGCGAGGTGCGGAGTAAAGGCGGAACAGACGCCAGCGATGCCACTCGCTGCCAGGCGCGGCCGCGTCGGATGCTAAACCAACTCTCGCGTATAGCCGCGTCCGAATCTGGCCGACCCGCCACACTGAACAAACGGACGCGGCCAACCGCCCGACGCGCAAACAAACGACAAGATGGATCGTCCGCATTAAGCACAGCCACATCACCACGCTTTTGGTACGCCAATATCTGCCACTTGGCTTTGCGGTAGGCCGCAAACGAACCGCCATGGTCATCCAAATGATTCACGGTGATATTAGTGATTACCGCGATGTTCGGGCTCACCTTGCGATACGGCGCCAATGTCAGCTGGCGATTGTTGACTTCCATTACCAATGTGCCGCCACGCCGACCGTGTTCTAAAATCTTACCGAAGTCCACATGCTGCCACGGCCCGCCAAACGTAACTGCCTTAGGCAGCGCTTGTGACAGCAACCGCACCGTAGTGCCCTTGCCTGCTGTGCCGGTAACGCCAATTGTCTTGCCCCCATACAGCTCCAGCAGCAACGTGTAGCCCGACACTACCTTGCTTGGATTCTTCTTGATAAACGCAGTCAGCTTCGGCTTATTCGGGCTGTAGCGGAACCACGCCATGGGCACCACCACGTAATCTGCCTCGGCCAGACCAGCTAGATATGTATCGCGCAGGTGCAGCTTAGCCAGGCCGTGCATTAATTCAAAAAGTAGCTTTGTCTGCTCGGCCTTTGGCAATGACGCGTGATAACTGCGGAAACTAGCGTCGAACTCGGCAGCCGTCTTAAAATCATGGCCTACCACCTTGTCGTTACCAGACCTAATAAGCCACCGCGCTATGGCACTGCCCTCGGCACCTGACACGCCCACGATGTGGACGGTGGATTTTATAAGTTTATCCGCGCTTAATTTAACCATAATTATATCTATTATACCCTGCCCACGCAGATTTAGCCCCAACCTCAATATTTCCCTAATAATCTAGGTGAAATACCTACGCCAAGAATCTAGCTATGTAGCAAAAACAAGTACTTGCTGCCGTGCATGCACAGTTTCTTCAATTTCTTCTTCAACTTGACCCTCTATCATCTTTATAATGGTATCTCCAATATAATACCCAAGATTAACAGGAACGGCATTGCCAATCTGTTTGTACTGTTGAGCCACGGATCCAGAAAACTTCCAATTATCGGGGAATGTTTGGATTCTTGCATATTCACGAACAGTAAGTGGACGTGTATCCTCTGGATGACATCGTTCGGTTTGTTTTTGCGCGGGGCTACAAGTTAATGTGAGCGATGGTTCATCCCAAGATAAGCGCCTAGCCATTCCTGTCTTACCGCCTCCCATATAAAAGCTAGCTCCCATATATTCCTTCTGGAGTGCTTCAGGAAGATCCCTCCAGTATCCACCGGGAGGAATTAATTTCATGATCTTTTTCTTTTTGACAGGATATTCCTGACCCTCTGATTTTGGACACTTATGAAGTGCTTCACTTAGGGGGATTATATAATCCCTTTCTTTTGGGAAAGAGATGGGAATATCTAAATCTTTCCTAACGCCAATAATAATTAGTCGCTCTCTTTTTTGAGGCACATCTAGATATTGTGATCGCAAAATTTTGTACTTAACTCTGTATCCGATCTCCTCTAATACACTCACCATGGTTTTAATTGTCCTACCATTATCGTGGTTTAGTAACCCCTTAACATTTTCGCCGATTGCAATTTTTGGCCTTACTTCATTAACGCATCGCGCGAATTCAAAAAATAGAGTACCGCGTATATCCTCGAATCCCATTTTTTTTCCGGCATATGAAAAAGTCTGACAAGGAAAGCCTCCTTGCACTATATCTGCCTGTCCCTCGAAGAATTTAAGCCCCCTGATATCGCCTTCGACTATATTCCAGTCTGGTTTATTCTTTCGTAGTGTTTCACAGGCGTGTTTATCATTTTCATTAAGTAACACATGCTTAATTCCGGCATTTTCCATTCCTAAAGCAGTACCGCCGGCACCAGCAAATAACTCAATCGCTGTGTACGACGACTTTACCCTATTCCTTAATATCCTAAGTCTACCCCTACCATCTCCATGAGTCTTATTTTGGATTCTCTTTATCTCCTCCAAACCGAACATTCGGTCATTCCTCTCATCTCTAACGGATTTTATTAATCCCTTTTTATCCCACCTCCTAATAGTGTCTATTGAGATGCCTAATTCTAAAGCGGCTACACCAGCGGTAATATTCTTCTCCTTTAGCATAAAAAATAATGGATAGTTTATCTATCGTAAGCGTACTAAATAACCATTGCATAGGCAAGGGTTACTCTGTGGAAAAAGCCATTTTGAATAGAGCAAGATACTGCGAGGCCTCCTTTTTACTCAATTTATACTTGAAATTGTCCACTAGTATTGTAGGTAATGCCTCAAATAACTCCTGTAAGGCACGCTTCCTCCCTGTAACTAAAGTATAGAAGCTGACACCATCAATAACCCTGATTTGTCTATTGGTTGGGCGCCTCTTTTTAGTTTTATTGTCCGATGGAGTAAAGGGTACGTCGTACTTCCTCTTTCCTTGTGGAATTACCTCCACATAATAGCCTATAAAATTCGCATATGCGTTAGTTTTGAGCTTTGTCCTTATATCATCATATACCGCTACTTTATGATTACCTTTTGTTGTATTAAATTTATTTTTAACCTCCGCGATAATTTTCATTTTCTTATTCACAACATCTAAACCGCCACCTGCGCCCAGATTTGCCCAACCTGGAATGGAACCCAATATTTCTTGGTGAAAATTGCCAATTGCATTTTGCAAAGTTTTTTGGGCTTGTCTGGCTTTTTCTTGTTCAATCCATTCTTTATAGGTTATCGCGTGTATTACTCCATGAAATAAAGCGGAAAAAGGATCAATTGCATTCTTGTTAAAATGCTTATCGGATCCACGTTCCGCTGTTTCGACGATCTTGATTACCCTCCCAACAGCGGCAATGAGGTTCCTATCGGATATATATTTTAGGTATGGCATAAATATTGCATAAATTGTAACTCATAATCCCCTCACCTGTCCTCTCCCCACCTGGGACTTTTTATAAACACGTCATCCTGAGCGAAGTCCCGAGGGAGGCCGCCGTAGGCGGACTAACCGAAGGGACGGAGTCGAAGGATCTACCTTTCCTAACGCACGTTACATCAGTCTAGATCCTTCGACTCCGGTCGCTTGAGGCGACCTACGCTCAGGATGACGTGTTGT
>CAYZDG010000022.1:0-8097 GCA_964477165.1 uncultured Gammaproteobacteria bacterium | reverse complement strand
ATGCGATCACCCCTTGAGGTGGTGCAAAGCTATTGACCAGAGAACGCCCCCGCGCCATTCACCGCCCCGTAAAGATGTCACGCCGCAATGTCCCTACTCCGTCCCAAACACCTTAAGTGCCCACATAAAAGCTAGGGCTACGGCGAACGTGACGAATGAGCCCCACGATCGGCCGGTGTTATTCTCGCGATGCAGCTCGGGGATAAGATCGGCCGCGGCAATGTACACGAAGCCGCCCGCAGCGAATGGCAACAGCACGCTAGACAGGTTGCCGACGAGGCTACTAGCAACAAAGGCGAGTAGGACACCACCTACGGCCGCTAGGGCTGTGAGTGCATTTAATAATAGCGCCCGGCGGCGGGTATAGCCGGCGTACAGCAGCACGCCGAAGTCGCCCAGCTCCTGCGGCAGCTCGTGCAGCGCTACCGACACTGTCACGGCCACACCCAGCGGCACGCTGGCAATAAATGCCGCGGCGATAACAAGGCCGTCGATGAGGTTGTGCACGGCGTCACTTACTAGATTGAGCGTACCAATATGCTGCTTGGTTTCGCACGCGCCATCGTGGCAGTGGTGTACCCGTAACGCCTTCTCTAGCACGAAGAAGGCGACAAAGCCGAGTAGGACAAACAAGAAGGGTCGCAAGGACCCCGGCGCCTCGTCTACTGCCTCGGGCAGTAGGTGGAGCAACGCGCCACCAAGCAACGCGCCAGCCGAGAAGCTAACGAGCGTCAGCAACAGCCGCTGCAAACGGCTATGAGATACGCGAATAAGCGCCGCGCCCACTAAAGAAATAGCAGATACTACTAAAGCCGCAAGAAGAGCTGGAATGAAGCCAGTCATGGTTCAGCGGGGCGCGGCGCAAACCACGCGGCACTGGCCAACTTGGTCCGACACTGCGCGCAGACACTCGCTAGCCGCGGCATCGGTGACATCACGATCTTCACATAGCACTACGCCATTAGCATCAAACACTTGAGGTGAACGGCTGGCACGGTACACGGCCCAACCAGCATCGCAGCGGTGTACCTCTACCACGTCGCCGGTGTACGACTGGCACTGCAGCAGCAACGGCTGCACAGAATCGGGACCAATCGGCGCTGCTGGCGGCTGCACCGGGCGCGGGTTCCACAAAATGTTAACGACCACCAAGCCGCCCACCACCAGGGCGTACAAAAGTACCTTCACCATCCAGCGGATGGAAAGCGTGCCCATAGTCGTATTAGGGGTTGAGACGGTTAATAAGCCGAGGGAACGGAATGGCCTCGCGCACGTGCTCTAACCCGCACAACCACGCTATCATCCGCTCCAGCCCCAAGCCGAACCCACTGTGCGGCACACTGCCATAGCGCCGCGTATCTAGGTACCACTGAAATTGCGCCTCGGGTAACTTGTGCTCACGGATACGAGTTAGTAAGCGATCGTAGTCATCCTCGCGCTGGCTGCCGCCAATAATCTCGCCGTAGCCTTCGGGTGCCAGCAGGTCGGCGCACAATGCCAGCGTTTCATCTTGTGGATCTCGCGCCATATAGAATGACTTTACCGCCGCTGGATACTTTTCGACAAATACAGGACGGTCATACTGCTGGGTAAGCAACTTCTCGTCATCCGCTCCTAGGTCACCATCTGACTTAATATCAGACCCCAGCTTGCGCAGCTGCGCTACTGCCTCGGCATGCGTCATTCGGATGAAAGGCTGCGCCACCCGCTGCAGCGGCGCTAGGTCGCGCTCTAACGTGGCCAAGTCTTCGGCACCGTGGGTCAACACATCTGCGACTACTCGCTGCACCATCTGTTCTTGCAACGCCATGTTCTCGACGTGGTCGACAAACGCGGCTTCGGCATCCATCATCCAAAACTCAATTAGATGGCGGCGTGTTTTACTTTTCTCGGCGCGGAATACTGGACCAAAATCGTAAGCGCGACCAAGTGACGCAATAGCGGCTTCTAGATACAACTGACCAGACTGCGAAAGATACGCTTTAGCCCAGTCGAAATAATTCAACTCGAATAACTCGGTCGTGCCCTCACAAGCGTTGGGTGTGAGAATGGGACTATCAAAACGAATGAATCCATTCTCGCGCAGCCAAGATTGAATGGACCATGTTGCTAGATCGCGAATCCGCAAAATAGCCGCCTGCCGCGGAGTACGAATCCATAGGTGACGATTGTCCAACAAAAAATCTGGACCGTGATCCTTCTTGCCTAACGGCCATTCTTCCGCGCGCTGTACCACAGCGCCATCAGTTACGTGCAGCTCTAACTCGCCCTTGCGCTTAGGATGCGGTTGCACTGTACCGGTGAGTACTACCGATGATTCAGTGGTAACGGCGGATAAAGCTGCCCAGGCCGCTGCGGGCAAGGCATCGGCTGTGGCTACTGCCTGCACCGTGCCAGTACCATCTCGCAGCTCGATAAACGCCACTTTGCCCGAACAGCGAGCCGTGGCTACCCAGCCCCGTACAGACACCGCCTGTCCCACCTGTTGGGCAAGGTCACGGACTAATGCTACGGGCGCGGACATAGTACCCACCAGTGTGCCCGAACGCAGCCCCTGGCGGCAAGGGTGCCTACGGAGCCGAGGCAACTACCAAGGTACCACCTGCTCCGGCGGGATTTTCGTCGTCTTGATACTTAATAGTGCCAGCTTTGCTCAATACTACTCGGTAAGACTGGCCAGCCTCTAGCAACGGCGAGTTCAGCTCTGGTCCACTGACGCGCGCCAACTTGGTACCAGTGTTCTTCCACTCCACTGTATCGCCGACCTGCACATTTACCCGGCTGGGTATAAAGCGGCCGTCGGCGACAGTGATAATTACCGTAGTCGGGTCAGTTACTGGACGCTGCGCCATGGGCAGAAGATCTGGTGCCTCCTGCGGCACGCGTGGCGCCAAACCAGACGAATTGCGCTGTTGGCTGATCAGGACAATCGCGGCAGCTGCGACCACGATTACAACGATAGAAACAATTATAGTTCGCTTAGTCATTAGGATTTAGTCATTCGGATTTCACTTCCATTATACCGCCACGCCGCAGGTACCACCACCCCACGGCTAGAACGAGGGCAGCGGCCACGACTATGTCCAGCCAGTGCCCCATGGCCTGGATATCTGCCCAGCGCTCGCCAAGCGTAAAGCCGACATAGGCTAAGAATAGATTCCAAGTGGCGGCGCCGATAATGGTCATACTAATAAACCGCAACAATGGCATCCGAGCTGTACCTGCTGGTAGCGAAATAAGATGCCGCACCACTGGAACAAAACGACAGATAAGAATGGCCCAACTCCCCCGCCGATTAAACCACTGTTCGGTTCGCTCAAGATGACCCGCGGTTAACCCAACGAACCGACCCCAGGCTAATAGCACTGGCCGCCCTACGCCATAACCAATCCAGTACGAAACCAACGAGCCGACAATGGAACCAACTGTGGACCACAACGCCACTCCCAGCCACGTCCACGTGCCCTGGGCAACTAGGAAACCAGCGAATGGCATTATTGCCTCGCTTGGTACAGGAAAGACAATGCTCTCAAACGCCATTAATATGGCTAGTACTGGATAGCCGCCGGTAGCTAGCCAGTGGGCGATGGATTCGGTTAAAAAGGCGAACATAGACTAGAAAGTAGAAAGCAGTAAATAGAAAATAGAATAAACTATACCACTAATCGTACCGACCTTACCTAAACACAAAAACGGAGTCTAGACTCCGTCACTCGCGTCTTATATATCTCTTCTATTTTCTACTTTCTATTTACTATTTTCTACCTTAGTGATCTTCACCTGCGTGTATTGCTGCCGGTGGCCTAGGGTGCGGGTGTAACGCGTCTTGTTCTTAAACTTGGCGCCCGTGACTTTAGTCAGCCGCCCCACCTCCTCGATGGTCGCAGTTACCTTAACTCCGGCCACAACGGGGGTGCCCAAACGGATGTCGTCGCCGTCCACGGCTATGTACACCTGGTCGAACGACACCGCGTCGCCGGCTTGGCCAGGCAAGCGCTCGACCGTTAAGACATCACCAACACCGGCAAGATACTGCTTGCCGCCGGTAGCGATAACGACCTTAGTAGTGGCGCTCATAGGTAGGGGTGATACTACCGAGCCGCTGCCCGCAGGTCAAGGGCTGGCGGCAGCCAGACCATATCCCCAATAGTCAGCCCAGAGGCGGCTGTTGCCCCTGCTGGCAGCTCTAGAACCGCGTCAGCGGCTGGGCCGGCCCGGCGAGCCGGTTGCTCCCCTGCTGTCGGTGGCGTGGCATCTGCCCAAATCTCGACCACTCGCCCGCTATTAAGCCAAATAATATCCAGCGGGATAAGCATATCATTCATCCAAAATGACCGCGGCGCCACGTCGGGAAAAACAAATATCATGCCACTGCCTGGAGCTAGGCTAGAACGTCCAGATAGTCCTTGCGCCAACGCTACTGGGCTAGAAACGACTTCCACATTCGCCGTACGCGAGCCATAGGTCACGGCAACCGTAGACGTTACGACGGGCGACGGGGCGGGCAAAGCGATCGGCCGGCCGCAGCCCCCTAAAAGGAGGACGACCGCAAGGAGTATGTACGGACGTTGCATCGCAACGTCCTACGACGATTTAACCGACATCCGTTCTGTAGAGGTCCGCGGCCGGCCGACGCGGTTCAATAACAAACCTAAGGCAAGCATGAACGCTGCCAGTAGACCCAAGGCAATGACCTTGCCAGCGGTACGCTGCAATAGAGCAACACTGGCAAATGATGCGGCAATGAGTGTCATCATTAGCACGGCCTTGGGTTGCGATAAACCCGCATCCAAAAGACGGTGATGAACATGGCGGCGATCAGCACTAATAAACGGATTCTGCCCGGCCAAAACCCGCCGCCCAACAACCCAAAGCACGTCTAACATTGGCACGCCCATGACCAATACTGCCGTGGCAATTTTGGCTCCGCTAATAATGGCCAGTGCTCCCAAAGTAAAACCGAGGAAGGTGCTGCCGCCCTCGCCCAAGAAGACCGAAGCGCGGTGCCAATTAAACGGCAAAAATCCGACGCACGCGCCCACTAGTGCTAAACATAGTAGCGACGTTCCCGACCGCGGCACGTCCCACGATAAACTGGCAATAAACAGCGCCACGCCAGCTACTGCCGCGACGCTGGTGGCTAAACCATCTATTCCATCTAGCAACTTAGTGGTGTACGTCATGCCTAACAGCCAGATGAAAGCGGCAATGCTCGGCAACCACAAACTGGTCTGCGCCAAGTACCACAAGCCTCGGCCCACTGGATTCGTTACCACATCCACCGCCACTCCAGCCGATACTAATAACAAACTACCAACAATGGGAAAAATTAACTGCACTAACGGCGGCAGCTGGTAACGATCATCCAGGCTCCCGCCAATGAGTAGGCCAAGGGTCGCCAGTACTAGGCAGCCTACTTGCAGGCCGGTGAGTCGCCCATCGTCCAGCCAGCCAGCATACCAAGCTACCCCGGCTGCTAAGGCAAAGCCAAACCATACTGCCCAGCCGCCTAGCAAGGGAATCGCGGCGGCGTGCACCTTGCGCGGGCCTGGTTGGTCGACCGCACCCCAGCGCTTTGCCACCGCTCGAACTAGTGGCGTGACGCACGCCGCCGCTGCCGCGGCCAGCAATAACACTACTACCCCGCTCATACAAACGTGCCTGTGGCTAGACGATCCAGGTAGCTCTTTAAAATTTCTGCCGCGGCTAGGGCATCATCATCAGTTTTACGGCTTGTCTTACCTGCTTCGCGCATTAAAACTTTGGCGGCCTTAGTGGTAAACCGCTCATCTTGTGCCAAAACTGGCACCGACAGGGTCTCGCGTAGTTTGCTAACAAACGCTTGCGCCGCGGCCGTACTTGCACTGGCAGTGCCGTCAGCCTTAAGCGGCATACCCACCACAACTTGGGCAACAGATTGAAGCCGTACCAACTCGCTAATCTCGTGGATAAACTGGGCGTCGTTGCCCTCCAATACGCACAGCGGCGTAACCACGTGTACGTTGAGGTCGGCAATAGCCACCCCTACCTTTTTAGTGCCGTAATCTATACCGAGGATTTGTTGGCGCATGGGGGTAGAAAGTAGAATCTAGAAAATAGAAAGTAGAAGGGGTCAGAACGTCAGAACTTCGGAACACCTGTACATAGTACACCGTACACGGAAAACAATTCAGATCATACCCTTAATCTTACGGAAAATATCTAGCATCTGACGGCTAAAAATGTTCGGCACGAAGTCAGATTGCTCGTCTAAACCAAGCGCAAGAAGCCGATCTATTGGCCACGCCACAAAGCCCTGTGCCGCGCCTTCCTCTGTTTGCAGATCAGAGAGTTGGCCACGAAATAAATAGGCATACAACTTCTTGTCAGCGTAGTTTGTATTACCTGTTACAGAATCAGAACCCCGTACACGAAGGTCTCCGATTTCAACTAAATCACTTTTAGCCAACGTGAGGCCGGTCTCCTCGGTAACTTCCCGCAGTGCGGCACAAACAAAGGTATCGCCGATATCAAGGTGACCACTTGCCGTAGCGCAGAGCAGATTAGGGGCGGTGTCCTTGTGCGACCCCCGACGTTGAAAAATAACCTCACCCTGAGGGGTATAAAACCACACGTTGACCTCACGGTGGAGCAAACCTTCACGATGAACTTTCTCGCGTGGTTCAACACTAACAATGTTGCCTTGCTCATCGATGACCTCCAACTCCTCGCTCACAGCTTCCACGGCGTTAAATCCTCGTACCCTGTTTCGGTAATGACCACGGTGCGCTCGAAGTGAGCGGTGAGCGAACCGTCCACGGTGCAGGCGTCCCAACCGTTATCGCCCGTCTGCAGTCGCCAGTCACCCGCCGATACCATAGGTTCTATGGCAATGACGGTGCCGGCGGCCAGACGCTCGCCTGTACCAGGCTTACCATAGTTAGGCACAACCGGCGGCTCGTGCACGGCATAACCCACGCCGTGGCCAGCCATATCGCGGACTACATTGAAGCCAGCCTTCTCCACAACCCGCTGCGTAGCCGCGCCAATGTCCCCTGTTGTTACGCCAGCTTTGATAACAGCGATTGTCTGCTCCAATGCGTCCGCTGTAGCTCGCAGTAGTTGCTGCGCCTTAGCGCTGACCTTACCTACGCCCACGGTGATGGCGGCGTCGGTATACAACCCGCCAAACTCCACGCCGCAGTCTAGACCCAATAGATCGCCGTCCTTTAGTTTGTAGTCAGACGGCACACCGTGAACCACGCAGCTATTGACGCTGGTGCACAGCGCCGCGGGAAAAGGCGGATGGCCATAACCCTTAAACGCTGGCTTAGCCCCGTCCTCGGCAATTAACTGCTCGGCTAAATCATTAAGCTGTTGGGTGGTAACTCCGACTCGCGCTGCCTTAGCCAAACCCTCTAGGATCCGTGCCAAAATCTTTCCCCCCTGCTTAAGGGTGGCAACATCCGCGGGGGTTTTAAGACGTGTAGTCTCCGAACTCGACATGCTGTAACGCTACGGTCTAGCCAAGAGGGCGTCAAACAGGACGCACACACTACGTCCCTACTGTGGTACTGGATGTTTCCGCTCATGCGGTAGACCCAGAATATTCCGAATCTGCTGGTGCACGTCAGCAATAGAAGGCACGCCGTCCACGGCAAATAAAATGCCGCGCTGTTTGTAGTATTCGGCCAGCGGCGGATAATTTTTGTTATAGGCATTAAACCGCTGTTGGATAGCTTCTGGTGACTGATCATCAGCTCGCGCATGGGCAGGGTCAGATTGCAGCCGACCAGCAATGCGCTGGCGACTGACTTCGTCTGGCACCTGGATATCTAACACGTGAGTGAGGCCAACATCACCTAGTAACTCGGCCTGCTGCCGATGCCGTGGAAAGCCGTCCAAAATAAAACCACCGTCTCCTGCCGCTGTTACCTGCTCGCGGATTAATCCAATAGTAATATCGTCTGGCACAATGGTACCGGCGTTAACGTGGCTGGCCACGATGCGGCCACGCTCGCTATCCTCCTTTGCTACCTCGCGCAGTAGCCGCCCGGCGCCTATTACCGGCAACCCCACCTCGCGCACTAACTCGGCCGCCTGCGTACCCTTGCCGCA
>CAYZDG010000021.1:0-8683 GCA_964477165.1 uncultured Gammaproteobacteria bacterium | reverse complement strand
GGTAGATCCTTCGACTCCGGTCGCTTGAGGCGACCTTTGCTCAGGATGACGTGTTTTTTATGGTGTTTCCTGTTTTCTGTATTCTGTTTCCTGACCCCATTCTACTTTCTATTTTCTAGATTCTACTTTCTACCCTAGTAATCCCGCAGCTTGCGGATAAGCGGATGCACCTCGATGCGCTCTAGGGCCTTGGCCTCGATCTGCCGAATACGCTCGCGGGTAACGCCAAACTCTTGACCGACTTCCTCCAGGGTATGAGCTACGCCATCTGACAGCCCAAAGCGCATATCCAAAATTTTCTGCTCGCGGGGAGTGAGGTCGCTTAGTACTGTTTTCACGTGATCACTAAGCAATTGCAAAGCTGCCACGCGGTCTGGCGACAATGTTTTCTCGTCCTCGATAAAATCACCCAGAGTGCTATCCTCGTCATCGTCACCAACAGAAGTTTCTAGTGAGACAGTCTCCTGACTGATTTTAAGAATGTGCAGCACCTTTTCCACTGGCTCCCCCATCTCGGCCGCTATCTCGTCTGGCAAAGGCTCACGGCCCAGGTCTTGGATTAGCTGGCGCTCGATTTGCTGCATACGGTTAATGGTCTCCACCATGTGCACGGGAATACGAATGGTGCGGCTCTGGTCAGCCAAAGCGCGGGTAATGGCCTGGCGGATCCACCACGTGGCATAGGTCGAAAACTTGTAACCCTTGCGGTAATCGAACTTTTCCACGGCGCGGAACAAACCAATGTTGCCTTCTTGAATAAGATCGAGTAACGACAAACTACGGCCAGTAAACTTCTTGGCAATGCTTACCACTAGGCGGAGGTTGGCCTCAATCAGCTGGCGCTTGGCCGTAAGATCACCGCGCTCGATACGCTTGGCTAAATTTATCTCGTCGTCACCAGTAAGCAGCGGTACCTTACCAATCTCCCGCAAATACATCTGAATTGAGTCAGCCGAGATGTCGGTAAGGTCTAAACGCTTGCCCTCGCCCCAGGCACCCAGCTGCTGTTTAACCTTGTCGCCATCCACGGCAACATCAAGAATGCCACCTTCGCGCTGCACCACTGGCACACCGCTAGTATCAAGCTGCTCCAAAAATATTTCGTATGAATCCAAATAATCTTCTACGTTTGGAAAAGCGTATAAAACTTCATCCTCGGTAATAAAGCCGCGGGCACGCGCCTTCTTAATAAGCAGCTTAATCTCGGACTCAATTGGTGGAAGGTGTTTAATTGGCGCAGCCGGCGCGCCCTTGCGCACGGGCTTAGAAGCTGGGCGGTGCGCAGATTTAACACCGCGCTTAACTGGCGCGTGACGAACAACCTTCTTCGTCTTTACTGGCTTGCGGACGACCTTCTTAGTCTTCTTCTTGGCGCTGACCTTAACTGGCGCCCGACGCGTCGGCCGGGACTTTGCCTTAGGCATGGTGGTAGGTAGTACGGAGAGGTGCTTAATTTTGCAGGTTAGCCAACTGCTGACTTACCTGGCTGAACGTTCCGGCTAACTGGCGCAGCCGATCAATGTCGCCTGCCCCCTCCGCCGTACTCATTTCTTGTTGTAACTGCCTTAATTGCTGTTGAAGACGCTGGCTGGCGAGCCACCGGCGATGGCTAGCCGCCTCGGCCGCTGCCTGCGCTGGCGTTACCTGGTCCCCACCTTCAGCGCTACGCAGCTCCTCGCTGGCAAAGGCTACGGCGTCGGCTACCGCGACCAACGTTGGCTGATCTACTAGGTTAGAGAGCAGCGCCGCAACATCAATTCTACGATTCGCATTGTAGTGAGAAATGCTGGCTGTGTAAAGCTCCCCCAGGGTAGCGTCAGGGAAGTCATCTAGATCCATACCGTCTACAGTTGGGAACACAGCCGCGGCATGCCGCCACAGTAGAGCCAATAGACGGACGGCTACTCCATGCGGACGGTCGGGCGCTGCCTTAGGGTTAGACGCAAGATTTTGCGTCTCTACGGGGCTTTGCGTCCTCTGTCCTCTGTCCTCTGTCCTACTGCCCGGCAGCGCCCGCCGCAGCTGCGCCTCATCCACGTTTATCATTCGCCCTAGCAGCTGCAAATAATGAGACTGCTCTACTGGGTCAGCCAACTTGGCAATAATCGGCAGCAGCTGGCGCGCCGCCGCCTTCTTGCCCGGCAAAGTAGCTAGATCATTACCAACTCGCGCCTTTTCGAAATAGTAATCCACTATGGGCACGGCGGTGCGCACGGCCTCGGACCAAGCATTAGGATCTCGCTTTATGCATTCGTCGGGATCTTTAGCCCACGGCGGCAATACCACTCGCTTTAACTCAAAGCCGTGTTGCCACGCCAAGTCGATACCACGACGACTGGCCGCGTCACCAGCCAGGTCGGCGTCCAACGCTACCATTAGCTTGTCAGTAAAGCGACGCAATAAACGCAGTTGGTCGTCGGTAAGCGCCGTGCCACAAACACCTACCACGTGATGCATGCCAGCCTGATGGACCGCGACGCAATCCATGTTGCCCTCGACTAAAATAGCGTAGCCAGCGCGACGGATATGTTCCTTGGCTTGATCCGCGTTGTATAGCAGCTGCGACTTGCTGTACACAGAGCTTTGAGCGCTGTTCAAATATTTTGGCTGATCAGCATCATCCAGCACGCGGGCGGTAAAACCAACCACTTGTCCGTGCACGTTACGCAAAGGAAAAGTAAGACGGTGCCTAAAGGTATCATAAAAACCTCCTGGCTGATTCTGGCTCGGCTTTATTAAACCGGCCGCGGCCAACTCGGCCGTTGTGAACCCTTTACCAATAAGCGCCGTCATTAACTGGCTGCCCGCAGCCCCGTACCCTAAACGAAAATCACGGGTGGCCTCGGCGCCAATGCCGCGCTGCTTTAAATACGTCGCAGCTACAGATGATTCCAGTTGCGACTGGAAAAGTTGGCACGCGGCCTCGTTCGCTTCCAGCAAACGCTGGCGCTGCGACTGTTCGGCTGGTTTATACTCTGGCAACTCCACGCCAGCGCGCTGGGCAAGTAAGACCAAGGCATCGCGAAAATCTAGCCCCTCAAACTTTTGGATAAAGGTGAATACGTCGCCGCCCTCGTTGCAGCCAAAGCATTTAAATGTCTGGCGACTGGGGCTGACGTAGAACGACGGGCTTTTTTCGGTATGAAACGGGCAGCGTGCCGAATAATTAATACCAGCCTTGCGCAAAGGCACGTACTCGCCAATAACCTGGACAATATCCAGGCGGGCTTTAATTTGTTCGACTTCGGTAGACATGGGTAGCGTTATAGGCCAACCCTACCGCGGCCTTGCTCGGCCAGCAACAGGCCTACCGAATTGAGATCAGTACGAAGGCTAGGACGGCGAAGGTTGCCAACCAGCCAATGGTCCACCCTAGCAGCCGCACCGCCTCCTGCTTCTTGCCATCTAGGTACCAACGGAGAGGCGTGCCCAAGATGAGCAAGCCAGTAACCGAAGCCGAGACTACGAACAGCAGCAGCATAGCCACGCCCACCAAGGGGGCTTCGCCTTGACCTTCGGCTTGGCCGAATATCCGCTCGGCGTTCGACATTACCGTGGCTACTAAAGCGATATACACCACGGTGCCCAGGGCATGGACAAAGCTGCGACGGAGTAGGGCGTGTGGTACGAACATATTTCTACTTTACTGCCACGGCGCGCACTAAGCCAGCTTGCCGTAATGGTGGCCGACCCGAGAAGTTAAACTCGGCCATAACGCGGTAGTCACCAGGCTGCTCTAATTGCAATTGAGATACGAATAGGCCGCTGGCATCGTCAAAAACCGTCGGCAGATCCCAAGCCTGTGGCGACCAAGCTGAACTTACGGAGATGCGCAATGTATCAGCTGGCGGCAGAGCGAACTGGCGCAACACGCTGCCAGTCGCGTCTAGGACGCGAAAGCTAATAGTAGTAGTGGCAGCCACCGGCACCTGCTCGGGTGCCAGCATTTCGACACTAAGCGAAGCAGCATGCACGGTAGAAACCGGTTCGACCGGCGCTGTCTGACGACGGACGTGGAGTGGCGAGGTGGGGCTAAGCTGCAACAGCGCCACCACGACCACAACCGCCAGGGCGGTTACTATTACGCTGCGGTTAGAATGCTGGGTGGCCATGTCCATTCATTATACAACGGGTTATGACTTGGACGTCGGCGGTGTCTGTAGCTTAAGTGCCACAAGACAACAAGTTTGCAGTGGGTATTCTGACTCCCTATAAGTTTTCTATTTCAGATGACCCTTTTACTGTTGCCTGAGGTCGATTTGTAAGGGTCGTGCTTAACGATTTGCTCTGACGTAGATTATTTTTGTGAAAGACTTGCAAGGGTGTTTTTGGCTTAACTGATTCAATCTTGGTTGTGATGATCCTATACAGTGAATCAAGAACATCATCATCATTGAAATATAGGTTAGTCTTTCTCTTGAGTACCTTCTTAAGAAACTTCACGACCTCTATCGCGTAAAGATTCTTACTAAGCTGTGTCGGCTCGAGTGCCTCAAATCTCTTCCAAAAGTTATTAAGCTCGTTTTTTAGAATACTCTTCTTAGTAAGATACACTAAAAACTCCGGTATCACCTTTATGTCATTCTTATCAGATATATTAAGATCAAAAATCTTTCGACTACTTATGGGCTTTTCAAATAGCACCCGATATAACTCTATTTGCTTTCCATTTGTGAGTAGAATCCAGTCAATACCCTCATTTGCAGCGTAATTGACGCTCTGGCGGAGATGCTTCTCGGAAAGGTCAAGTTGGATCGACTTTACCTCGACGATAAAATGCTTTTTCCTTGCGAGCTGAATAACATAATCAGCATACTCACCTCGAATACGAAACTCAGTCTTCACATCCTCAAGCTCAGTAAAACCAAGCACCTCAGTAAGGAGACTATTGACCATTATTCGCGTGGCTGATTCATCAAGGTCGTCCCATTGCTTTTTCAGGTACCGATTACGATACCTCTTAATCTTAACAGAAAGACTTTTGATCTGATTCTGTGTGGGCATATTCCTTAGAGTTAATAATTATTTCACAGTCGATAGGTTGTAATTTAAGATAAATCCATATCCGTAGATTTCATTGTACCATAAGCGACCATGGCGGGGACATATAAGTTTAAACCTCCAGGGTTACCTTATTGCCTAGGTAAATAGGTCATCCGATAGGAGGTATTTCTGGCGGAAGGGGGGGGATTCGAACCCCCGATACCGGTAAAGGTATACTTGCTTTCCAAGCAAGCGCACTAGACCACTATGCGACCCTTCCGTACGCAGTACCACCATAGCGAAAAGAACCATCAGGGGTCAAAATTCGAAAGCGACGGTGCCGAGGTGTAAACTAGCCCCATGAAGCTAACTCGCGCGATATTCATCAGCCCAGACAAGTTTAAAACCGTCTACTACCACGGTGGCACGGGTCGGCCGCTGGTGTTTTTGCATGGTGGCGGAGTGGATGCCAGCTGCTACCACAAGCTACTAGAGCTACTGGCCGAGCGCTACATGGTTATTGCCCCGAACCTGGCCGGCCACGGCGGTTCATCGTCCCCTGCCGCGGCGTGGGAATGGAATAACTATGCCGCGCCAATAACTGACCTATTGCGCCACCTAAACGTAACGGGGGTTGTTGTTGTGGGTCACTCATTTGGTGGTGGCGTGGCAGCGCACCTAGTCGCGGCTGGCGCGACCGTTAGTAAACTAGTGCTAATAGACAGCGCTGGCACGCCACTGCGCTGGACGCTTGGCAGCATGCTAAACCTAATGTTCGCCCAACGGGTGGTGAATAGTTTTAACTACTGCGCGCCTGGGGTAACACTTAGGTTAATTAGTAGCGCGCTAGCCAACTTAGTTCGCAAGGGTACCCATACCCCAGCAACGCTATTAAGCATGCGCCGCCTTTTAACCAGCACCGATGACGTCTTCGGCAATATCAGCATCCCTACGCTTATCTTATGGGGCAAGTTGGACAAGGTTTTTCCAAATAAGTCCGCCGAGCAAATCCGCTCCCAGATAAGCAACGCTACGGTGCAGATTATAGACGGCGATCACGAGTGGTGTTTGTATCAACCGCAAGTTGCGGCGGAAAAAATTATTGACTGGGTAGGATAAACGAAGACCCGACCGCCATTGGCGACCGGGCCGTACGTACTCGTTCAGCTCCTCTCCTATAAACCAAACATCTCCCCACCGCGACGCATGCCGCGGCCTTTCTTTATCTGCCCCTTCATTTGCTCCATAGCCTTTAGCCGAGTGTCAGCTTGAGCCTGGGTAATAACGCCTTGGTCTACCAAAGCCTGTAGGTGTTCCTTTTGCTGAGCCACGCGAGTTGCCTCCATCTTGGTACGCAGTTGCTCCTGCGTCAGACCCTTGGCAGTAGCCATCTCTTCCATGGTTTTGCCCTCGGCCCAGGCCTGTTTTACTTCGGCCTCAGTCATGCCTAATAGGCTAGACTGCTGCTGTACCATGGCGGTGAAGCGGCTGGCTTGTTCAGTTGGAGTCGCGGCTGGCCCGCCTAGGCCCCAACCATGAGCAGACGCCACGCTAACGCCCCAAAACGCGGCCGCGGCGGCGGGAATAAGCGCATAGGCTAAATACTTTTTTTTCATAGTTTATATTGGTTAGCTAGTTAAATGGTAGATGTTGCTCTCCGGAAGAGCGCTGCCTAACCAATTACTAGTACGGCCGCGGTTGCCGATATCTTTCACCATTTAAACCTGGCGGCGGTGGTAGATCGTCGGGAATAACACGCACATCCCAAGCTGCTACTGTTTCATTTTTTAATTCGCCCAAAACTAACACTAAATCCCCAATGTCCAACGGTTCATTAGAACCAATATTGGTAAGCGTGCCAGTAGCAACGGTTATAGCCTGCCCGCGACGAGTAGTTAGCACAAACCCGTCTGGGGTTACCTTAGTTACAACTCCGCGATGAACATCACGCAGCTGTGGCGCACCAAGATCGCGATAAAGTGGGCCAGCAAAAGGCAGCCGGCCAGCTTCGGCGCCACGAAAAGCCGCGGGATGAAGCGGCGTGCGGGAAATGATAAACGAACCAAGGCTCACAAGTAGTACCACGGCAATCGCCGAGTACAACAATGGCCGGCGATACGCCACGGCGTAGCGCTGAACCAACATCTCTAGTAGCACCACAAACCCACCTGCCAGCGCTATTACCAGCCAGGGTAAAGAACGCAATAACACCCCAAAACCACGCCAGCCAGCCGCGGGCGCGAACCAAGCGCCACTAACCCGCAATGAGAACGCCGTAAAGCTAGCGATGTATAACAATGCCGCGGCAACTAAGGCTGTACCAACGGCAAATAAAACGCCGCGCAGCGCGAAGTAACCGCGCGTTTTAACATGCACGCGCCCACCCGCGATTTGCTCCTTAATACGTTGGCTAATCGGTTCAGTTTCGTGGTGCTTCATAAGCTAGATTGTGTGATTGATATATTTTCTTAAGTTTTGCCAAGCCGCGTCGTAGCCTTATACCAACAGTACCCACGGGGATACGAAGCACGTCCGCAATTTCTTGATATGACAGTTCCTGCAAGTAGCGTAGTACCATTGGCTCGCGGTAGCGTACTTCAAGCTGATTCAAACAGGTGTCGAGCATGGCGTGTAACTGCTGTTCGTGAATACCGCGATCCGCTGCCTCCAGCGACACTGGGTGAGGAAATAACGTATCGGGGTCAAAAAACGGCACGGGCTCGCGCCGACGACGCCGAATGGCGTCAATAAATTCGTTGTGAGCAATGCGATACAACCACGGCGAGAAACGTTGATGATGATCAAAACTGTTAATGTTCACGTACGCCTTAATAAGCGCTTCCTGCACCTGATCCTCGGCGTCATCTAAGGTGAAACGACGACCATAGCGCAGTAAACGCGGGATATATCGCTCCACTAGCACATTAAATGCCGCTTGGTCACCAGCCTGCACTCGCAGCGCCAGTGCCTCGTCGCTTGGCTCGTCGCCTTCGGCGATACCCATAAATATAATACGTTAAAATTTACAATTTATTTCAGCCCCTATAATGCCAGTTGTAGTATAGGATAGGCCAGGCGCTGCTCGCGCCTTTCTACATCCGCGGCCTCGCCGTCACGACGGCGCGACGCTGACAGTGACGACGCCATTAACACAGCGTCATGACCAAACCGGCTATTAACCACGTCTACTGCTTGGACCAACCGCTCGCCACGCTGCCGCAGCGCCGACGAACACAGTAGTCCCAGCTGCCGACCATTTAACGGCACAATGCCAAGCGCGGTAACGCCCACCGAGCGGTAGTAACCGTCGGCGCGATAGCAGCGGCAGAACGCGCCGTACAAATCGTCCGCTACATCCCACGGCACATTGGTTGGTTCAGATGACGTAGCTGCGCGGCCATCCACCTTGGCTGCGGCGTACCAAGCACTCCCCCTCCCACCCCCCTCAATCCCCCCTCGGGCAGGGGGGAGGCTCTCTGGTTGACGTCTAAGCCACACGGACCACTTGGATGCCGCTAAACCCTGCTGCCGCAAATCGGCGCACACGTGCTGCACGTGTCGTAGTGCCTGCGCCCATAGCGTGACTGGATCAGTAGTAGCGAAAATGGTACGACTGCTAGTACAAGTGAGCGGCACCTCACGACCGTCGGTAAAGGGATCAAATACAGCTACGCCATTTAGCTCTAACCATAACTCTTCG
>CAYZDG010000020.1:0-8743 GCA_964477165.1 uncultured Gammaproteobacteria bacterium | reverse complement strand
GCCAGACCACAAAGGCGGCGATGAGGAGGATTATAATTATGCCGACGATCAACGCGACGCGGTGATGCGGCGGTCGTGGCTGGGCTGTTGGCTGCGGAGGAAGGAAAGAATCCATAGACATAGAATACCACTCAGTTGTCACTCCGAGCGAGGTCGCGCTACAGGTTTAGTGGCTCGGTGGAGGTAGACGCCGCCGTAGACGAGGCCGACAGCTGCGATACACCCACTAGGCACACCGCCTGCCACGGCACATAGTGGCTATTGAACACGGTGGAAGATGCTTGGCCATTGGGGGAAGTAACGCCGTAGGTAAAGCTGGCGTCGGCGCCGGCGTGGGCCGACTCGGTACACTTTTTCTCGCCCGGAGCCAAATCCAACGTCTCCACCATGCGTGTGGCAGCCGGCGCCCTGACGTTGGTAATTATCGGCTTGGTCTGGGTGGCGACGCGTCCATCCTTTACACCCCACAGTTCGAATATCACCTCGTCGCCGTCGATATGCGTCTGGAACAGCAATGGGGTGAGGTAGTCGTTGAGGAATTTAAAGTCTGGCGCGGGACTGTAAATAGTGGCGTCCGTTCCTGCCGGCTCGTAGTAGACCACGCGGTACGAGTGGTTGCGGCGTTCGGTAATAGGTACGCCGGCAGATAGAGCGGCGCGGAAGGAGGTGGTACCAATCTGGCACAGGCCGCCGCCGAACTCGGGGATAGTGCGATTGCCTTTGATGACCAGCTCGGGCAGGTAGCCGGTGCTGGCGTCGATTTCCCCCAGCGTACTTAGCAGCGAGAATTCTTGGCCTGGCATAATGAGTGTGCCGTTGACGGCGTCGGCGCCGACCTTAATATTGTGGCGGCGGTTTTTAGGGCTGCCCTTGAAGTTAGATGTGCCGACGGCAACCAACTCGCGAATATCCAATTCGGTTGCGTCACTAGATGGCGGCGCTGGCGTGGTGCGCACGTTAAGAACTAATGGTGTCAGTACACCGTTCGCCACCATGACAGTAATGGCTTCAATCGTGTCTGGCACGTCGAGCTGGCGCCCATCCTGCGCTGGCTGGAACGCCGTGGCTTTGCCGTTGCTCACCGCGAATTTAATGGCACTGGCCGACTGGTTTACGTCAACGGCTAACACGCTAGCTATGAACTGTTCTACCTCGGGGCGGTCAATTGTTAAGGCGATAGTATTGTTGCGTCGCTCGAATCGTAACCAGCTAGCAACCGTGGCAGCGTCGGCTTCCCACGACTGATCCTGATAAGTAAAGGCGAGCGGCGTCTGCTCCAATAGCTGCTTAGCCGAGGCTAGGACACTAGCTGGAACGTCGGCGGCGGCGACGTCTGGTTTTTCCGCCCGGCTGGCAACAGCCACCTGGCCTGGTATTAGTTGGCTAGCTAGCCGAGCAGCTGTCGCCGCCGCGTCATCATATAGCCAGATCTCGCCATTAACGCGGTCATTCAAGCGAATTGCGCCGCTGGCGCTTAATTCCACCGTCACTGGCTTAGCAACGTGCAGTAGGCCGCCGATACGTTGCTCTAGGGCGCGGCGCAGCAAAGCTGGTTGGAAGTCTTGCGCTAGGGGAATCTGGGTCGGGCGCGCCAGCGCAGCCACTCGTTCAACGCGCTGCCGTAGCCAGTTGCCAGTACGGCCGTAGGCTAAAGCCGCCACCGCGGACTGGGCTGGGTCAGTATTAAGCCAAGAGTAGCTGACATCTGGATCGCTGGGATCCCCGGCCGTTGGCAGCACCGTGGCGCGAGTGCCGCTCGCTGTAAAGGTAATGCCCTCGCGGCTAAATTGGTCTACCCGTTTTTCGATTAACTTTGTTACAGCGTCTGCGTTTAGTCCCGAGACCAGAGTTGGGCCAAGCCGGACGCCACGAAAGACGCGGCCTTTATAATTATTGGCGTAAGCATAATCAACGCTAGCGGCCAGGGCGACTATTACTAGCGCTAGTAGGACGATGAGACCCCATCGTCGAAGAGCTTTTGGCCGCGGCAACATGCTAGTCCTCGGCACGTACGCGCACGGCTACGGTGCGCTGGCTGCCGACCTTCGGCAGGGTAATAGTGAGCACGCCGCTTTTTAAGCTGGCTGTGGCGCGGTCGGCACGAACTTCACAGGGCAAGATAATGGAGCGCGAGAAGCTGCCCCAGTAGCATTCTTGAAAGAAGAAGTCTTTTTCTGATACCTGCTGTTCGCGTTCGCGATGGCCGCGAATAGTAACCATGTCACTGGTTATGCCAATATCTAAATCCTCTGGCCGTACCCCGGCAATAGTAGAGCGAACCACGATGCAGCCGTTTTCCTGGAATACATCCACTGCTAGTTGACCCTCACCGTCGTCAGCGGGCATAGGCTCTGCTGCCGACTTTTTAGCCGACATCTTTATTGCCAGTGGAAAGTCGTCGGCGCCAGCGTCTTCTTTTTTCTTGCGGGAGAATAGGCCCATGGAGAGGGGGAGCTTGTAGCTTGTAGGAAGTTAGCTTGTAGGGGGATCGTTGCGAGTTATTATTTAGTAGGCTCTAGCTGATAGCTTTCAGCGTTTTTAATAATTACCAGTATACGCACTCTACGATGCCCTCACAACATTTCCCGTGGATTCGCTAGCGTCGTACAATGGAGGGGCTATGCCTCATCCTGTCCGCCAGCTCATCCGCGAGTTTCTAGAGTACCTAGAAGTGGAGCAAGGCCGCAGTCAGCTTACCCTGCGTAATTACCAGTTTTATTTATATCGGTTTGTAACTCTAACTGGCGTGGGCGAGCCAAGTGATATTACTGCTGACGCAGTCCGCCAGTTCCGTTTGAAACTTAATCGCTTACCCGGACGGGGACAGACGGCTTTAGGTAAGTCCACCCAGCTGTATCACGTTATTGCTTTGCGCAGTTTTCTTAAGTACTTGGCCAAGCGTGATATTTCCAGCTTGGCGTCGGATAAAGTGGAGTTGCCTAAAGTAGCTACCCGAGTAGTCTCGTTTTTGGACGGCTCTGATTTGGAGCGGCTGTTGGCCGCGCCGCAAACGTCTGAATCTAGCGAGCTAGTGCAGCTGCGTGATCGCGCCATGTTGGAGTTACTGTTTTCGACCGGGTTGCGGGTGAGTGAGTTAGTGGGGTTGCCCCGGGCGGCCTTTGAGCGAGATGTGACGCAGTTAACCGTGCGCGGCAAAGGTAATAAGCCGCGATTGGTGTTTGTGTCGTCGTCGGCGTTAAGCGCGGTGCAGCGCTATTTAAAAGTAAGGCCTGATTTAAGTCCGCACCTTTTTGTATCGCATGATCGTGGCGTAGCAAAGCGACAAGAAAAGCCCAAGGCACTTACCGCTCGTTCAGTCGAACGCACCGTACAGCACTACGCACGGGCAGCGGGCATAATGGATAAGCATGTAACGCCGCATACATTGCGCCACTCATTTGCCACGGACCTACTCCAAGGCGGCGCTGATTTACGCAGCGTGCAGACGTTGCTGGGCCACGCCAGCGTTACTACCACCCAAATTTATACTCATGTTACCAATCAACAGTTAGCCGAGGTTCACCGCGCCTTTCATGGGCAAAGGCGGAAGCGTTCAGGCTCAGCGTAGACAGAGTAGGTCTAATTGGGTAGTATTTGGTGTTCTTAGGCCGTTCTTTTATTACGTCCCCGTAGCACAGCTGGAAGTGCAGCGGGTTTCTACCCCGCAGGTCGTTGGTTCGAGTCCAACCGGGGACATCACGAGCGTCCGTAGCTCAGCTGGATAGAGTGCCAGGTTCCGGTCCTGGAGGTCGTGGGTTCGAATCCCGCCGGGCGCACCATTCGACTCGTCCCGCCTGCGGCGGGACTCGCTCATGGCCTACGGCCACCGTAGCCATTTGACATTCGGATTTAGGATTTTGGATTTACCCTATGGTGCCTATAGTGTAGCGGTAACACGACAGCTTGTGGAGCTGTTTTCACCGGTTCGAATCCGGTTAGGCACCCCATGAAAGTATCTCCCTCAAGGGAGGTATTTTCATATCTCTTAAGTTTGAATAAAGAACGGATTCGAAGGGTACGGACAAAACCTGAATTGCTTCAGGTTTTGGACGACCCGGGCTGCGGAGGAGCGCCGAACGATGCCCACCGTAATTTTAACGAAGGTGGGCCAGTGAGGCGCGGGGGAAGCAGCGAATCCGGTTAGGCACCCCACGTAGACCTCACTCGAAAGAGTGGGGTTTTCGTATTTAGGTGTGTATACTTACAGTCTATAATTATAACCTTATGAACCGAACTAAATTTATTGTCCTTGCCATTTTTCTGCTCTTGCTCGGCGCATTCCCCCCTAGTGTCAACGCATCTATTGCCACTGAGCAACTCATCAAGGGTACGAGCCATTCTTCGGTGTACTACTTCGCCTATAATGGAAAGCGGTATGTTTTTCCTAACGAGAAGGTTTACCGCTCCTGGTACCCAAACTTTTCTGGCGTAACCACTATCACCGACGCTGAGCTTGCTGCAATTACAATTGGCGGCAACGTTCATTATAAGCCAGGTATGAAACTATTAAAGATCACCACCGACCCCAAGGTCTACGCCACGGACTGGAATGGCAAGCTCCGCTGGGTAACGTCTGAGAGCATTGCGGCTGAGCTGTATGGCCCCCTATGGAGCACTAACATTGATGATGTTCCCGATACCTTCTTCGCCGGTTACGCCATCAGTACTCCTATTAATAGTCCCGATAATTACAACGTGGAAACTGTGCGTTCAGCGGCGGGAGTCGTAGGCATCGATACCTACGTAAATCCTGGCCCTAGAAAATTCTGCTCATACGGCTCACCAGATGATTGCGCTACGCAAGGCTTTACCTGCCCCGCTGAACTCGTTACTGGATGTAGCACTATTACAGGTGCTGGCGGCTTTTGTACTTGCCGTACCCCTTGCACTGGCCCATCCAACACTTGCCCCTTGTAACATAGACAATAATGAAAAGGGCGGCGAGGTAACAGTTGTGCCCTGTTTCACCCTCATCCAAACCCGCTTCACCACGTTACCCCACAAAGACACCTCGCTTTTGGCGAGGTGTCTTTGTTTATAGATTTTTACACAATGTCTGTGTCCTTCGAATTTATTTTTGCAGCACGATGTTGGCATTATTTTTGCCCGTGCCACAGTCGATTTGCACTGTATGCGGCAGAGTGCGCGATGACAGCGTAACAATAGCAAAGCCCGCACCATTAAAGGTGTAAGTTTTACCGTCAATAGTAAGGGTGTGGAGGCCAACGCCACGAGTATCGAACATTACGTTACTGCCGTTTTTAACCGTTAGGTTTGCTGGTGAGGCCTGGCATGCCTCGTTAAACTGCACGCGGTAGCTGTACTGCTTTACTGCCGCCTGGTAATTGACCTTTGGCCGTGGGGTGACAGACGAAGTACTTGTTGGCTCCTCGGGTGTTTGGTCAGAAGGTTCGAGTACATCCTCTTTTTCATAGCCATTAGGGAACCACGCTAACGGGCGGGTAAAAGCGTAGGCGACAACAACAATGATGCCGACTATGGCTACGATTCCAGCTATCTTATAAATGTCTTTATTCTTCATATGTTTTAGGTGAGTAATTAGTAACATTTAGTATGGACCCTTATGTCTAGACACACGCCATTGACATAATGTTGCTAGTGGTATATAAGTAGGTAAATTGACCTTTGGACAACCAATGATAAAGGAGGCACGAGATGCCTACATTCGAAGAAACGATGGAGAATAGTAGGATTTTTATAACCTACTCTCTCGCGATGACGATGCTCGGGAAGTCGGCGCAGATCCTTGCCGAAAGGGGTGCAAGCCCCAAGGGAATGAGTTTTATAACAACGGGTATTGAGGAGCTGGCGAAGCAGCTTCGCGAGTACGCGGACAACAAGGATCTGGAAGAACGCGCTGATAAAGATCTCGACCAGCTGTGCAAGGTTCTCGACATCAAGCGCGCGCCTAACCTCTAGGCAAGGCACCAGACGGTATCCCCTCCTAAAAATTTCAGCCCCTGCGTCCTGCGGGGGCTTTTCTTTTTGCCAGTTAGTGGATCCCCTCACCTGTCCTCTCCCCGGCTTTTTGTATCCTGCTAGATCCTTCGACTCCGGTCGCTTGAGGCGCCCTCCGCTCAGGATGACGAGTTTTTATGGTGTTCTCGGTTTCCTGTATTCTGTTCCCCTTCTACTTTCTATTTTCTAGATTCTACTTTCTACCCCCCCTACCTCGTATACGACAGCGGATTTCTGCGCACGCCACCCACGACAACTTCAAAGTGCAGGTGCGGGCCGGTAGAGCGGCCAGTGGAACCAATAAGCGCGATGACTTGGCCACGGGTAACCTTGTCGCCAGCCCGCACCAGTAGCTGTGATGAGTGGCCATATAGGGTGCGCATGCCGCCGCCGTGGTCAATGACGACGTTATAACCATAGCCAGTATTCCACTGCGATCGCACGACCACGCCATCCTCGGCCGCGTAGATGGGTTGGCCTTTTTTATTGCCAACATCCAAACCAGAGTGGCGGTAAGTGAAGTATTGGGTGATGCGGCGGCCGGAAGTGGGCCACAGTAGGCGCGTGGCACTATTCGGTGCTGCGGCCGGCGGCACAGCTCCAACACGCGTCTGGCCAGGTTGGGCACTGGGCGTAGCTACCCGCGGCACAGCAGGCGGCGTGCCGCCAGGCACCACTACCGTAGTTCCGGGTTGTAGGGCCGCACTGCCGAGGCGGTTGAAGTTGGCGATTTCGTCCGCACTCGCACTGTAACGCTTGGCAATACTAGCCAAGGTGTCTCCCTTCTTAACTATGTGAATAACACCGTTCACCGGCGGAATAGTTAGTTGCTGGTTAATGCGAATAAGCGAGCGTTCGGTTAGATTATTAGCCCACAATAGTGTAGTTACCCGCAGTCCAAATTGGCGTGCGATAGAGCCTATAGTGTCGCCAGACTGCACGGCATACGTTTCGACATTATTACGCGTACGGATTCCAGACGGGCCGGTTTCAAACGGCAGTAGTGTATCTTCGTTGCCCGAATACACTAGGGTGCTAGTGGCGCGAATTGGTTGTAACTCACTCTGCAGCGCTTCAGCATCTAGGTAGTCAGTAATTGGAGTGACGGCGGCAGTGGCCGGACCCTCCTCTTCTAGTAGTTCGTCATCGTAGAATTCGTCAGTAGACTGCAGTAGGATGCCGATGTACGCTCCGCGTCCTAGATCCTCGCGTGCCGCGCCGTCGGCGGCACTAGCGGCGAAGGCTGCGCCAGTGGCTACAATTACGGCCAAAAATACGGCAGCGTTTAAAGTAACGGTCGGCGAGGTAACACTGGCCGCGTCGGCATTGGTTATCCAGCGCCGCGCGCGCTGACTTAAGCTGTAAACGGGTAGCACCGCGGTTCGTAGTAATTTGCCGCCACCACGCACGCTACCACCAGCCGCGGGAGCCAGCAGCCGTCCTAGTCCGTGGTAGGTGAGCCGAATTAGACTCACCAACTTTACTGCCACGATGAGTGCGAAGTGTTTAAACCTCGCCATACGTGCGTTGTTTCATTAGAACATCCACCGTACCTATTTGCGCCATACTGGTCAATTGGCGCTGGACAGCGCGGGTTACAGCGGTAATAATCGCAATCAGTAGCGTACGCATCTTATACAGTATATATGCCCCCAGCCCGGTACAATTTTAAAGCAGCGGAAGAAGCGGCGCAGCAGCGTTGGGAGGTCGAGCATCTAGCTAAGGCTTCTGGTGATGGTAGTCGCCCCACGCGCTACGTGTTGGACATGTTTACTTACCCCTCAGGCGAGGGGCTACACGTGGGGCATCCGTTGAGTTTTACCGCTTCTGATATCATAACCCGCTATCGTCGCCATCGCGGTGATGACGTGTTGCACCCGGTTGGTTTTGATGCCTTTGGTCTGCCAGCCGAGAACTATGCTATTAAGGTCGGCGTGCCACCACAAGAAACCACGATCAAGAATATTGCTCGGTTTACCGAACAGCTTAAGGCTTTAGGCTTTAGCTACGACTGGTCACGCCAGGTTGTTACGTCTGACCCTAGCTACTACCGCTGGACGCAGTGGCTATTTTTAAAGTTGCTAGAGCAGGGTCTAGCGTACCGCGCCGAGGCGCCGGTGAATTGGTGCCCCGGCTGCCAAACAGTATTAGCTAACGAGCAGGTGCTGGCCGATGGTACTTGTGAGCGCTGTTCGTCTAAAGTTGAGCAGAAGAATTTAACGCAGTGGTTTTTTAAGATAACGCAGTACGCCGACGAGTTGTTGGCTGAATTGGATAACTTGGATTGGCCCGAGCCGCTAAAGGCGGCGCAGCGTAATTGGATTGGCCGCAGCCAAGGCCACGAGGTGGATTTTAATGTCTCCCCCCTGCCCGAGGGGGGATTAAGGGGGGAGGGAGAGGTTGGGAGGATACGCGTGTTTACCACGCGACTAGATACCATCTACGACGCCACGTTCTTAGTGTTGGCACCCGAGCACCCTCTGGTCGCGTCAATTGTTTCGGCCGAGCAAAAGGCGGCCGTTGAGGCCTACATAGCGCAGACTAAATTAAAGTCTGATTTGCAGCGGCAAGAAACAGCCGAGAAAACAGGCGTGTTCGTCGGTGCATACGCGGTTAATCCCGCGACTAACGAGAAGATCCCAGTTTGGATTGCCGACTACGTGCTGCCGCACTACGGCACTGGCGCCATTATGGCCGTGCCGGCGCATGATGAAAGAGACGCGCAGTTTGCTGCCGTTTACAATTTGCCCATCGTTGATGTAGG
>CAYZDG010000019.1:1425-9664 GCA_964477165.1 uncultured Gammaproteobacteria bacterium | reverse complement strand
TAGGGTGGTTGAGTAGTAAAAAGGCCTATTCTAGGGCTGTTCTAGGCACTTGACGCTTCTTTACTAATGTGCTAAGATGATAGTATCAAAGCTTGATAACCTAATAGTTTAGATAAAACCGCCCACGGGAGGGCAAAAAATGAAAAGAACACAAGTAACCACCAGTCAGATTCACAATCTGGCAGACGCAATCCAAAAGACTCTAAAAAGAGTCACCCCTGTCGAGTACATCGAAGAAGCGCTCACAATGGTTGATACCGAAGGCTGTATCGACCTGAGGCATGCTGAAATGATCGATGTTCAGAAGCTCGTCAAGGCACGCCTCGAAGAGGCCAGGGACCACGTTGATCTCATGGAGCGAGGCATTGATAATGAGGTTCGCTCATGGCTCTACGACTTGAGCCATGGCGATCGCAACAGCCGCATCAACGCCGCACTTCCGGCAATCGCGTAACAACCACACAATCTCAAGGGACCCCCTAACACGGGGCCCCTTTTGACACCCCTGAAAAAACATGGTAAACAGCGTGAAAATGCAAGCAACTTAACAAGTCAGCGAGGCTGAAATGAGAAACGGAGAGACAAACGGGGTTAGAATCGCTCAAAAGGCGAGAAACCTAGTCCTGTACATTCTTACCGCAAATGGCGTCAAAAAACTGCCAGAAAGTAAGTTCAAGTACTTTCTTGCAACAATCGGCGCGCATATAGACGATCCAATTGCGGTGCCAAATCTCCCGGAATTATTACCTGTTACTAAACAGGTCGGAGACTTATCGTCGGTAATTAGCTTTAGCGTTCATGAGGCGCAAGGATCCTTGTACATAGTCGTACAGTTAATGGTCAGCATCTGGATCCTTATTGTTCCCAATGAGGAACCGTTCCCAGGAGTCAGCGGTACCATGATAAATGATGATTTTAATAGCTGGCGTTTCAAAATCTCGCCATAGTCAAACACCCCGCGTCAACGACGCGGGGTGGTTTTATATAAGGAAAACTAACAAGCTGTGGAAAAGTCGCCATTCCTTCAACACCCCAGGAACGAGTGTTGACCAAGTGCGCAATATTGAAAGATATTAAGAATAGTAACTTTTCTCATTTTTCCGACCGAATAACCTGTTAGTTAAGCCACCTCGAATCACGCACAACTTCCCTTGACACGAGTTCTGCGAGCTGGCAAGATACTTGCATGAATTTTCGGCTTCTGCCAAGCCAAAACTAAGACAAATTAGAACAATAACCTCCCGAAAACGGGTAGGGGTTTTTATCGAGCGTTCGCGACCCCTGCCAAATGGTTCCCCTTCCGCCCTATGGCGGAAAGCCTAAATCGCCCCGCTAAAGAGTCTACCCATGCCCGACGCTCTACAGCTCCAAACCATTAGTGGCCGCACCTACACGGCCAAGCCTCGCATTGCCGCCCCCCTGCCTGACCTGGCAGCTATTCAAAAGGACTCCTACGAGCTCTTCTTCAAGGAAGGCCTTCATGAGCTGTTTGAAGAAGTCTCGCCGATACACGACTTTATTGGCCGCGATTTAGAGCTATTCATCGACGATTACTATCTAGATGAACCAAAGGTAGACGAGCTAACGGCTCGGGCTCGCAACACCAGCTACGAAGCGCCGATGCGCGTTAAAACTCGGCTAGTTAACAAACGATCTGGTGAAATTAAGGAACAAGAAGTATACCTAGGCGACTTCCCGCTAATGACCAATCGCGGCACCTTTATTATTAACGGCGTCGAACGCGTGGTGGTGAGTCAGCTTATTCGTTCGGCCGGCGTAGTGTTCTCCAGCGAAACGCTAAAGGGCAAGCAGGTGTATGGCGCCAAGGTTATTCCTAACCGCGGCGCGTGGTTGGAATTTGAAACCGATTCTAACGGCGTCATTTGGGTAAAGATCGATCGCAAGCGCAAAGTAGCAGCTACTAGCCTGCTGCGTGCCCTCGGCGTTGCCGAAGATACCCAACTGCAGGAGCTATTTAAATCGTATGATACTGATCCTGACTTCTCGTACCTAGCAGCCACTATTGCCAAAGACGCGGCGCGCAACGAGGAGGAAGGTTTGCGCGAAGTTTATCGCCGCATTCGCCCTGGTGACTTAGTTACTACCGAAAATGCCCGCGCCCTAATTCGCGCCATGTTCACCAGTTTTGACCGCTACGACTTTGGCGCGGTCGGTCGCTACAAACTTAACATTACCTTTGCCGAGAACCTGCCAATTACTAAAGAAACGCGCGTACTGCGCGTAGAGGATTTGGTGCACATCATCGGCGAAGTTATGCGCCTTAATCGTACTCAAGAAACTGCCGACGACATTGACCACTTGGGCAACCGCCGCGTGCGCAGCATTGGCGAGCTAGTACAAAACAAGGTACGCATCGGCCTGTCGCGCCTCGAGCGCATTGTTAAGGATCGCATGTCGACTTTGGATTTAAACACTATTACGCCTAACCAACTTATTAACGCCCGGCCGATAATTAGCGCTATTAAGGAATTCTTCATGAGCTCGCAGCTATCGCAGTTCATGGACCAGACCAACCCGTTAGCCGAGCTCGAGCACAAGCGTCGTTTAAGCGCCATGGGTCCGGGCGGTCTTTCACGCGAGCGCGCCAGTTTTGAAGTGCGTGACGTGCACCGCACCCACTACGGCCGTATTTGCCCCATTGCCACGCCCGAAGGCCCAAACATTGGTTTGGTCGGGCAGCTGGCTAGCTACGCGCGTATTAACCGCTACGGTTTCATCGAAACGCCATATCGAAAAGTTATCCGCGAGGTGCCGAATGATGGCACCAGCGCCGTGGGCCATATCGCCCGCAGCCATGTAGGCAAAGTAAAGGTCAATCAGGCAATTTCGGCCGCGGACGCCAAGGTCTTGGCTGCCGATGCTGAACTTAAAACAATTCCCGTTAAGCCTCGTGTGGCTGATGAAATAGTATACTTGGACGCCTTTACTAACGACCGCATTACCACCGCGGCCGCTACTGCCCCGCTTACGCCCGAGGGTAACTTTGCCGCGGAACGAGTGGAAGTACGCGTCGGCGGCAAGCCCAGCTTTGAATCAGTGGATATTATCGATTACATGGACGTGGCGCCGCACCAAATCGTATCAATCGGCACCGCGCTTATTCCTTTTGTCGAGCACAACGAAGCTACGCGCGCCCTTATGGGCAGCAACATGCAGCGCCAGGCAGTGAGCTTGGTACGTCCACAGGCGCCCGTGGTGGGCACTGGCATCGAGGCTCGCGCCGCGGCGGATAGCGGGCAGCTGGCTATTTGCCGCCATGCTGGCGTGGTGTCCGAGGTGCATAGCGATTTAGTAACGGTTAAAGAAGACGGCGGTGAGGTGGCTGAATACCATCTTGGTAAGTTCGTCCGTTCCAATGCTTCAACCTGTATGAACCAACGGCCGATCGTGAATGTTGGCGACCGCGTGGCTACGGGTCAGCCGCTGGCAGACGGTGCTGCCACCGACGGCGGTGAATTGGCTCTGGGACAAAATGTTCTGGTGGCCTTTATGTCCTGGGAGGGCGGCAACTACGAAGACGCTATCTTGTTGAGCGAGCGCCTAGTCCACGACGACCGCTACTCATCTATTCATATTGAAGATCACACTATCGACGTCCGTGATACTAAGTTGGGCGAGGAGCTAGTAACCCGCGACATTCCCAACGTGAGCGAAGAGAAACTAAAGGATCTCGACGCGGAAGGCGTTGTACGCATCGGCGCGCAAGTAACATCGGGCTCGATTCTAGTGGGTAAGATCACCCCCAAGGGCGAGACTGAATTAAGCGCCGAGGAAAAGCTGCTGCGCGCCATTTTCGGTGAGAAAGCAAAGGATGTTCGCGATAGCTCGCTGTACCTAGAGCACGGCCAGTACGGCCGCGTGGTTGATATTAAAATATTCACCAAGGAGCAGGGCGATAAGTTACCGGCTGGCGTAATGAAGAGCATTCAGGTGTCGGTAGCCCAGCTGCGTAAGATTCAGGTGGGTGACAAAATGGCTGGCCGCCACGGCAACAAGGGCGTCATCAGCCGCATTGTAGCGCTGGAAGATATTCCCTTCTTGGCTGACGGGCGCCCGGTGGATATTTTGCTCAACCCGCTCGGTGTTATCTCACGTATGAACTTGGGACAGATTTTCGAGACGCACCTTGGTTTAGCCGCCCATACCCTGGGGCTGCGCATGGCCACGCCGACTTTTGCCGGCATCAGCGAGGCCGATGTTAAGTCGCTACTTGTTCAGGCAGGCTGGCCAGAAAGCGGCCAGGTAACACTGTATGACGGCCGTACCGGTTTGCCTTTTGAAAACCCCGTTACCATTGGCTACGCCTACATGCTTAAGTTAAACCACATGGTGGAGGATAAGATTCATCAGCGCTCGATTGGTCCATACTCGCTTGTTACCCAGCAGCCGCTCGGGGGCAAGGCGCAGTTCGGTGGCCAGCGCTTTGGTGAAATGGAAGTGTGGGCGCTCCAGGCCTACGGCGCTGCTTATGCGCTGCAGGAAATGCTCACTATTAAGTCAGACGACGTACCGGGTCGCGCCAAGGCCTATGAGGCCATCATTAAGACCGAGCCTATCTTGCGTCTGAACGTTCCCGAAGCCTTCCACGTGCTCACTCGCGAGCTAAAGGGTCTAGGTTTGGATGTAGAGCTGCTGCTAAACCAGCCCAAGCCAAAAACTCCACCCCGTGCCGCCGAGTCAGACGAGACCGAAGGTGCCGCCTAAGCCATAGAGCGTAACTACTCAACACTATGTCATCGCCCGCCGCTGCTAAAGGAACTCTAGTGCTCCCCGACGAGCAGCCCACCATGACCTTCGACGCGCTGCGCCTACGCTTGGCTAGCCCGGAGAAAATCAAACAATGGTCACACGGCCACGTCACTAAGCCAGAGACCATTAACTACCGTACCCAAAAACCCGAAAAGGATGGCTTGTTCGACGAGCGCATCTTTGGACCGACCAAAGATTGGGAGTGCTACTGCGGCAAGTACAAGCGCATCCGTTACAAGGGTATTGTCTGCGACAAGTGCGGCGTAGAAGTAACCCGCAGCGTCGTGCGCCGTGAGCGCATGGGCCACATCGAGCTGGCCTGCCCCATTGCCCACATCTGGTTCCTGCGTTCTATTCCGTCTAAAGTCGGCCTTATTTTAGATCTCGGCGCCCAGGATATTGAAAAGGTAGTGTACTTTGCCAACTTCATTATCACTTCAGTTAATGAGGAACGGCGACTGCAGACTATTGAGCAGGTTAAGGGCGAGCTGCGCAGTAAACGCAAGAGCCTGGAAAACGAGCTAGCCCAAGCTGAAGCCAGCGGCACTGCGGCCGTGACTGTAGTAAAGCAAAAGGTTGAAACGCTCGAAAAAGCAGCCGAGCTGGCGCTAAAAGAATTGCGCGAGCTAAAACCGCGGCAGATTTTGTCGGAGCAGCGTTACCAAGACTTAAGCTTAAAGTATGGCCACGTGTTCGAGGCGGGTGTGGGCGCCGAAGCTATTCGCCAACTACTGGCCGAAATGGATTTGCACCAAACAGTAGCCCAGCTCGAAACCGAACTGCCGTCGGTCACGCCGCAGAAACAGAAGCGATTCGTGCGCCGCACTAAACTGCTAAAGGCGTTACTGCGAAATAGGATTCGTCCCGAGTGGACCATTATCACCGTGCTGCCGGTAATCCCACCCGACTTGCGCCCCATGGTGCAGCTGGATGGCGGCCGTTTTGCCACCTCGGATCTTAACGATCTGTACCGCCGCGTTATTAACCGCAACAACCGCCTGCGCCGCCTGCAGGAATTAAACGCGCCCGAGGTTATCCAGCGCAACGAAAAACGAATGTTGCAGGAAGCAGTTGACGCCCTTATCGACAATAATGCTCGCCACGGCAAAACAGTAACGGCTGCCACTGGCCAAAAGCGCATGCTTAAGAGCATCGCCGATATGCTTAAGGGTAAGCAGGGTCGCTTCCGCCAGAACCTTCTCGGCAAGCGCGTGGACTACTCTGGTCGCTCGGTGATTGTGGTCGGACCTAAGCTGAAGCTGAACCAGTGCGGCCTGCCCAAGATTATGGCGCTGGAGCTGTTTAAACCCTTTGTCATTTCGCAACTCATCCGCGAGGAGATTGTGCACAACGTCCGCAGCGGTAATCGCTTTATCGAAACCGGCCACCCGCGAGTATGGGCTATTCTGGAAGACGTAACTAAGAACGCCCATGTAATGCTAAACCGTGCCCCGACGCTGCACCGCCTTGGCATCCAAGCATTCCAACCCATTCTAATTGAGGGTAAGGCGATTCAGGTTCACCCGCTGGTCTGCCCGGCTTTCAACGCCGACTTCGACGGCGACCAGATGGCCGTGCATGTGCCGTTAACCGAGGAAGCCAAGCACGAGGCTGCCACTATAATGCTGTCGAGTAATAACCTACTTAAGCCAGCTACCGGCGAGCCTGTTGTTATCCCCAACAAGGATGTTATCTGGGGCTGCTACTACCTCACCAGTGAGCATGCGCTACCGGCCAATACTGAACCGAAGTACTTTGCTGACGCTGCTGATGCCCTATCAGCCCACGATTTGGGCTACCTGCCGCTGCAGCAGCCCTGCGTGGTGCGCATTAACGGCGAGCGCATCACCACTACGGCCGGTCGTCTCATTTTTAACCGCATCATTCCGCCCGAGCTAGGTTTTGTAAACGAGCTTATTAAGAGCAAACAGATTAAGAAGCTGGTGGCGCTGTCGATGCAACGATGCGAGCACCAGCATGTCGTCGAGTTCCTCGACAACCTTAAGGATCTTGGCTTCGCTGTTATTACTACGTCGGGACTATCGTGGAGCATGAGTGACTTGCCCGCGCCGCCAGCCAAAAAGGAAATTATGGCCAAGGCCGAAACTGAAGTAGAGCTCGTTCGCAGCCAATACGAAGAGGGTCTGCTTACCGAGCGCGAGCGTTACCTAAAAACAGTCGAGATTTGGACGCAGGTTAAGGTCGAGATGCAAAAGGTGGTACAGGCGCAACTCAACCCTGCCAGCTCGGTCTTCTCGATGATTGATTCGGGTGCCCGTGGTTCAATTGTGCAGCTAACGCAGATTATGGGTACCAAGGGCCAAGTGGTAAGCCCGACCGGTGAAATTATCGAGCTGCCAGTAAAGGCGTCATTCCAAGAAGGCCTCGACGTGCTGGAATACTTCATCTCCACGCACGGCGCGCGAAAGGGTCTAACCGACACTGCCTTAAAAACAGCTAATGCTGGTTACCTCACCCGCCGCCTTATTAACGTAGCGCAGGACATGGTGGTGCTAGAGGAAGACTGCGGCGACCGCGAGGGTCTGGTGCTGACCAAGCCCGACAGCGAAATAATGAATACTGATCTAGCCGCGCGTATTACCGGCCGCTTCATTCTCGAAACAGTTGTCGACCCCGACACTGGTGAAGATATTGTTAAGGCCGGCACCTTGGTAACCGAGGAAATTGCCGAGCGGCTACGCAAGCTAGATCTGGCGCAAATCCGCGTGCAGTCTAACCTTACCTGCCGTTGCGTCCGCGGCGTGTGCCAGCGTTGCTACGGAACCGACCTTGGCCGCAGCAAGTTAATTGAAATTGGCACTGCCGCCGGAATCATCGCCGCTCAAAGCATCGGTGAACCTGGTACCCAGCTAACCATGCGTACCTTCCACACTGGTGGCGTAGCTGGTCAGGACATTACCCACGGTCTGCCACGGGTAGAAGAAATTTTCGAAGCACGGCCGCCTAAGCGTGCCGCACTGCTAGCCGACGCTACTGGTTTTGCCAGCGTTACTCGCCTCGACCCCACCAAGAGCCGCAGCCCCAAGGTTATTCGCATCCAGCACACCATTACGACCGAGCAAAAGTTTGCCCTACCGGCTAAAGGCAAAGGCATTCTGCGAGTAGCTAACGGCACCTGGGTAACTTCCGGCCGCGTGCTGTGGGAAGGTCATGGCGGTGAGGAGAGTATTACTGCTCCGGCGGACGGCCGCGTCATGGTTAGCCAGCGCACTATTATCTTTAATAGCTACCAGGCCACTTCGGAAGTAACAGAGCAGCAGGTGGCATCCGACTACACCGTATGGGTAAAGGATGGCGACCACGTGGTAATGGGTCAGCAGTTAACCGAAGGCAGCGCCGACCTGCATGAGCTGCACCGCCTAACCGATCCGCTTACGGCACAGCGTTATATCATCAACGAGATCATGTTCATCTACGCCTCGCAGGGCCAACCGTTAAACGAGAAGCA
>CAYZDG010000019.1:0-1325 GCA_964477165.1 uncultured Gammaproteobacteria bacterium | reverse complement strand
GCTACAATAGCCACCATGGCTCGCTCACGATCGCCGAAAAGTCATTCGACCCCGCCGGTTACCTTAAGCCCCGAAACAAAGCGGGGTATTGGGGCTGTTTTAATACTAGTACTAACAGCGGTTACTCTCCTGGGACTCTTTGACCTGGCTGGCCCAATTGGCCGCGGACTAGACGCTGGTTTTTCGTGGACTCTGGGTTGGGGTCACTGGCTAGCACCGCTGCTACTGGGATACCTAGGCGTGCGGTTGCTGCTGCCCAGACCAGGCCGAACCAGCACAGCCGTGGGCGTGGCTCTTACCAGCCTGGCACTACTTGCTCTACTGCAACTTGGCAGCCCTAGCCTGCCCAGCCCCGAGGTTGCTGTTGCGGGTAGCGGTGGCGGCTATTTAGGTCTTGCTCTAGCTCTACCCCTACACCGCCTATTGGGTTACTGGGCTGCTCTTATTGTCACTGTGGGATTACTGGTAGTTGGCCTACTAACAGCGCTTAATACCACCCTGCGGCAGCTACTACGGCCGGTAGATGTTATGCGTTCATTTGGACGACGAACTACAGCCTCTCCCGAAGCGACTGATCCCACTCAACCACCATTGCCCGAGGCGGCAATAGATGAAGATGTGGACGAAGAAGAAGTATCCGTACCCGCGGGCATAGCTGCTCCGAAACCAGTTAAGGTACGGGTCAAAATTGATCTACCATTGGATCTACTCACCCGCTCCACCGAGCAGCCCACCAGCGGCGATATTAAAGAGAATCAAGAAAAGATTCGCGCCACGCTGCAGACATTCGGTATTGAGGTCGAAATGGGTGAAGTTAACGTGGGGCCAACCGTGACTCAATTCACCTTTAAGCCTGCGGATGGAGTTAAACTATCGCAGGTAGTAGCGCTACAGAACGATTTAGCTCTAGCTCTGGCAGCTCACCCGCTGCGCATGGAGGCACCTATTCCCGGCAAGAGCTTAGTCGGCGTTGAGGTGCCGAACCAGGCAGTAGCGGTAGTTAAGCTGCGCGACATTTTGGAATCAAGCGCGTTCCGCAACCGCCGCTCGCCACTGACCGTATCATTGGGCAAAGATGTGGCCGGCGAAGCCTCGGTGGCCGACCTTGGCCGCATGCCCCACTGTCTTCTAGCTGGGGCTACTGGTTCGGGAAAATCCGTCTGTCTTAACAGCTTCATTGTCAGCCTGCTGTACCAAAACTCACCCGACAACCTGCGGTTAATTATGGTCGACCCTAAGCGGGTAGAATTAAATATCTACAACGACATTCCGCATCTACTCACCCCGGTCATCCATGAAGTAGACCAAACCATCAATGCCTTGCG
>CAYZDG010000018.1:0-10317 GCA_964477165.1 uncultured Gammaproteobacteria bacterium | reverse complement strand
TCGATAATCTTCTTGGCAATAAACAGCCCCAAACCGCTGCCCTGCGATTCTTTAATCTTCACTCGCTCGCCACGCGAGAACTTGGCGAACAACATCTTAATCTCATCGGCCGAAAGGCCCATGCCAGTGTCGGACACGGCCACCTCCACCTCGGTGGGATGCGCCGCTACCCGCACCGTTACCGAACCCTTTTCGGTGTACTTAAGAGCATTGTCGGTAAGGTTAACTAGTACGTCGCGAATCTTGTCGCTATCTGCCGGAACAGTGGGCACGCTTTCGGGTCCTTGGGTGCTTAACTCTAAACCTTTCGATTTAGCTGCTGGCCGCAGCTCGGTAACCACTACCTTAGCTAACTGGGCTAGATCTACATCCGTACGCGCCAACTGCAGTCGTCCACTTTCGATACGCGAGACGTTGAGGAACACATTCACCAAACGGATAAGACGATTAGTACTGTCGTACACGGTTTGCAGTACTTCGCGCTGCTCCTTAGTTACGTTGCCATAGTCCCCTTCCAAAATCATGGACAAGAAGCCCTTAATTCCGGTTGTAGGCGTGCGCAGCTGGTGGCTGGCAATAGACAAGAATTCGCTCTTGGCCGAATCTAGCTGCTGCAAATAATGATTAGCCTCGTTTAACCTGTTGTTCACCTTTTCCAACTCGTCGTAGACGCGGGTGCGTTCTAGAGCGATGCCGACCTGGTCGGCCACGGCTTGCAACAGCAAATAATCCTCGGGAGTAAGCGGTGGCCGCTTGGCATTAAAGGTAAACGCCAGGGCGCCGGTAACTTGTCCTCGCACAATTAACGGCACGGCCACGGCCACGCTCATGGGCCCGCCTAGATTCTGTAGACCCCAAACCAAAGGCTTAGCTAATGCCGGACGCAAGAAGTCGTAGAGACTCTTAGTTGTTTGTACCTCCTTAGTATTAACAGCCCGCGCGATAAGGTTATCACTGCTAGTCAGCGGTATACGGTACTTGGTGAGGTCGGTGCCCAACAGACGCAAAATTTGACGCGCCACTGGGTATGGCTGCGAAATTGTGTGGCAATATACGTCTTTGCGCTGCTCGTCCACTATGGCCAAGAATGACATGTCGCAGCCCTCGATTTCGCCCGGGATGTAGTCGATGATGCGCTGGCTCATCTCCTCCAAACGGTAGCTTTGCAAAATAACGTTGGAGAATTTTTGTAGGGTGTCTAGGCGTTGGTTGCGGCTAGAAAGAAGACCGTTCACCTCCTGTAGCCGGGCGGTAGCAGCCTCGACCTTCTTCTGTAGGTTCTGCGAATAGTCCTGCACCTCGGTGTACAGTTGGGACTTCTGCAATGCGGCGGAGAGCTGTGGGGCGAGGACTTGGAAAAGATTGTACTCTTCTGCCGAGAATGAACCCCGACTTAGGCGTTCACCTACCACAATAATTGCCCTCAAATCACGCTCATTATAAACAGGCACTAGTATTCCAGCCTTAATACTTGCTAGCTGCTCAGAGATGGGGATCAGATCGGCTACCGAGGCTGAATCCTCTGCATCAGAAATTCGTCGACGCAGCTCGTCCGCAACTAAGAGGTCATCTCTCTGCTTCAAATTGACGACCGCCGGACTGGATGCCAGTAAAACCAGCTCGCCCTGCAGGCTACTGAAGCTATTTCCATTCTGCGTCAGAAGAATATCAACGAAGTCTAACTTCAGCTGCTTAGCCGCTGCAACGCCAACATCCGTGACCAACTTTTTCCTATCCAATTCTACGGAGAGGATATTGCTTAGCTCACGGAGCACCTCCGAGTAGTTGACACGAGCCTGATAGAAAATTCTATCGGTAACCCGACTAAGCATTGCCTTCAATGGCTCTAGGCCGAGCACGATAACAAATGAAACGACTAGGTTAACAATTAAAGAATCTGACTGGGTAAGATCCTTAAACAGGATGCCTGTAACCGATGTCACAAAGGTAAAGGCTAGAATAATAATGGCCACCAGGAGCGCGTAAACCAAACTGCGAGAAATCAGCTGTCGAATGTCCATTAAGCGGTAGCGGCTGATGCTATAGAAAGTAAGGAGAACAAATACGAACGCGCCAACAACATCAAACTGACTAAACTCTCGAATACCAAAGAGTGGTAGGACAAAACTTACTAACGGCGCAATAATATTGAAGGTCGCGGCACCAAATGCTACATACATCATCTGCTGCCTTTGTAGGCCGCGAGAGGAAAAAGCTGCCCTCATTAACACAAAAGTTAGCCAAAATAGAGCCGTTGTAATAATGATGGTATAAATGTAAAATAAGGGACCAAATTCTCCCTCGAACCAACCAAAGTGAACTACATCAACACTTTCAATGATCCATGGTGTGAATAAGGAAATTGAAAACAGTAATAACCCCAAAACATAAATCAACTTGGCACGAGTTGCCCGACGTGGATTCTTTAGTAGTAAGTCAAACCAAATTAGGCCATTCATAAGCAGTAAGGCGCCAGCAGCGTACTGCATTTTTACCCAAACAGGAGACTGGGCGAGTCCTGTCATTAAATTTGCTAAAGCCCAAAATGCGTTGCTAATCGCGAATGGTAAAAATAACCTATTTAATTTGGCTTTTGGACTTTGGTAATAGGCCGCCCCAGCTAGGAGCAGACTGACTACGCCGGTTATTGCAACGATGAGATAACTCAACATAGCCCTTTAGGCAAAACTCCGCAGTGCTGCAACGAGATCATCGATACGGCCGCGATGATGGTCACTCATCATCGAAAATCTAATTCTCGCCATACCTTTTGGTACAGCGGGCCAACGTACCGCAGGAGCATAGTACCCAGCTTCAAATAATTTGTGTGCTAAATCCGCAGTCTTATGCTCATCGCCAATGAGTACCGGCACTACCTGCGTTGTACTCTGTAGCGTATCAAATCCGTGCTCGTGTAGGCGATCACGGAAATACTGCGCGTTCTCCTGTACCTGCGTCTGTAGCTGTGGCTCAGCCTTGATGATATTCAGTGTAGCGATAATGCCTGCGGCAATAGCCGGCAACAACGAGTCGGAAAATACGTACGACCGGCAACCAATGCGCAGGTACTCAATCAACTCCTTAGAGCCACTGACAAATCCGCCAGCAACTCCAATACCCTTACTGAACGTGCCCATATTAATATCAATCTGACCACGACGTCCAAGGTAGTCAGCACTGCCAGCGCCATCCTTACCAAATACACCGAAGGCATGAGCGTCATCAACCATTGTCCAAGCGTCATACTCCTTAGCGAGATCTACCAATTTATCAACAAGCGCAAAATCACCATCCATGCTAAACACGCCATCAAAAATGATCAGCTTACGATACTTCCTACTTGGATACTTCTTCAATAACTTAGCTAGCTTTTCAATGTTGTTGTGCGGATAAACCTCAACCGTTGCCTTTGCTAAACGGCAGCCATCTACGATGCTGGCGTGGTTATACTCGTCGCTAAAAATAATAGCCTTCTTGGCACCAAAATAATCAGCAAAACCAAGAAGATTTACCACTGCCGGGATAACACCGCTGTTCATACCAAAACCAGAAGCTACTGTAAGACAATCATCGTGGCCTGTGACAGCTGCAACTCGACGCTCAAGCTCTTGGTGGATATCCATAGTACCAGTCAACAGCCGCACTCCCCCACTCCCAGCACCGTACTTATCTATAGCTGCCTTCATTGCTACCTTCACCTCCGGCCGTGTAGCGAGGCCTAGGTAGTTGTACGACCCGAACATTTGTATTGGCCGCCCGCCAACCATTACCTCCGTCCCTGTACCAGTCTCTAACACATGGGTCTCGGGGTAACTCATCTCCGTGTGGACGTACTTTAAGAGCTTAGCGATGGCTTCCTGCATACTATTCAATGAGGCTCTGGCGAATAAGATCCATAAGGCAAATGAGATGCAGCTATTGTACCGTAAAACAGCCCACGGGGGCGAATCTACTATCCCCTTCATCCCCAAAATCGCCGCGGCGCTGCAGTCGGAACGGCTGGCAATGCAGAAGCTGGGGAGCCAGGAGTACTACGCGCTGGTGGGGTAGGGGTTAGGTGCTGCCGAGGCAGACGGGATCAATTGCAGCGACGACGACTGATGCGCCTGCTTCTACCTGGCCGCTTGCGCTCTTTCTACCAATTGAACGTACCCAGTCGTGACTACCTTGTCCTCCGACAAGCCTAACCTAGCTGCGAGATCCACCAATTGCCGCCGCCCAGCACCCTCATTGTCGGTCACTAACTCAAACTCGACAAATTTCCCGAGTCTATCAATCTCGTCGAGATTAATCTCAACTCCATCGATCTTGCCAGATAAGCGGGTCTTGTGAATCTCCAGGTAGGGTACCTGACCGAGGTGCTCGAGAATAGCCATGATCGTCTCAGGGCTTTCCACCTTCGCCTCCAGCTCTACCCACGACGTTCCATCGGCACCCTTAAACGACTTGTAAGCAAGCTTCGCGCTCGAGTCAGACACCCTTACACGCACAATATACGGGCACTCCCTCGTTCGACCGGAATCTACATACTCCTTCGCGCAAAGGTAGGTGTCGAACTGAATAGACTGTTCGCTACTCCAGCCGAGCCGTTGCAAGGCCTCGAGCAGACTAGACTGCTGCTCGGATGATAGGCGATAGCGGATCTCAACTTCCTTGCTAATCATGATATCTCAAAATAAAAATTCCCTGGTAAGTTACCCTACCAGGGAATTCAGTTGTTATCAAGTCCTTGCTCCGATTTACAGAGCTCTACGAATTCCTGAGCCAAAGAGCTACTTAAAAAATTCCTCCAGGGCATTAGGACGTCCGGCGTATGCTTGTACATGCAGAGGCGAACCCAGTAGTCATCATCTCTCCGCTCTAGACGAATCCCGTAGAAACCCTCGTGGCACTGGGCCTGGATGGGGCAGCTACGACAAACTGGGTCGAAAAAGTAGCGGTATGACGTCTTCGTTGAGAACTCGAAACCGGACCCCGCACGCCAGGCCGTAACGGAGTTAGAGCTTCCTGCCCTTCTACTCACGCCGACCTCTTCCGCTTGGAGCGTTTCGCAGATGTGTGAAATAGCCATCTGACTCAGTTCGATATTGGATAGATCATTCAGCAAACGGATTTCAAATCCGTGCTCAACCTGGAATACAGCTAACGCATTCAGCACCCCGACGGTATGCTCTTGCGAGCTATACACAACGGTATTCACTCGAACATTGAGTCCAGCCTGACTAGCTGATACCAAATTCATTTTCTGTGCTTTTAGCGCCTGCTGAGCCCAACCGAATTTACGCTTACGCGTTTCGAGTTGAATTAGATCCTGTGGCATCACATCGTGGATGCTGACAATTACTTTCCTCAGCCCAGCTTCCCTAAGAGCTATCCAACGCTGGATATCAAGGTAGCGGATGCCATTGGTGGTCATGGATATATCGGGGCAGGTAATGCGACGAACTATTTTAAGAAGATTCTGGTGCAGGGTCGGCTCGCCACCTGTCAGCATTACCCGCCTGAGCTCCAAGGAATTTACGAGCGTTTCCACGCACTCGAAAAAGTCTTCATTAGGCACTACGGCTCCGATCCCCCGCATATCTCCCTCCTCGTGGCAGAAGCTACAGGTTCTGTTGCACACGCCGGTGAGCTTAATCCTGAGAGCCGGTTCAATAATAGCTTGCTTCATGCAGCTACGTCCTCCCCTCTCAGCAACGCGGCAACCCAATGTTCCGCGAGTTGCGCAACTTGATCTAGGTCCAGAACGCCTGTATCACAGTCGAGTCTCGGGACGCCTAATAGAGATCCGGAGTATAGGAAAGGACCTATCCTCTGATGGTATAGTTTCCTCCGCCTGGCCAACTCGTCGAGACTTGCGTCCTCACGACTCTTCTTTAGAGCTCCGTGGATGCTGCATGCGTCTCCCTCGACACCAGGCTCTCCACAGCGCGGGCAGACTCTCCTCTTTTGAAAACGATTGAGAATCGTTGTACTGTCTACCGTAAGGGAAATAATGCCGAGCAAGCTACAGCCGGAAGACAGAACGACGAACTCTTCTGCGGAAATCGGATACCCAGACAAGATGCTCGGATTGCCAATAATTTGGCTCTCGATGAGAGAAAAACCAACTTCGGGGCTTATGGCAAGACCAGCCTCGAGAAACCTCTCAATAGCAATGCCAACTGATGATCTATGAGCTATCTCAATCCTCTTTTGATCGCCAAATGAAACATAGTTGGTCCTGAGTGTCCGGGCGAGCCGTTTACCGAGGGTGCTCTTTCCTGCACATGTTTCACCGTAAATACAAATCACTCTTCGCTTCATCTCGTACTCCTTACATTACCGAGACAACCCTAAAGCGCCTGGTTGCCTCTCTAGTTTTCAGGTCTACCTCGTCTCCTGGAGAAACACCCATAAGAGCTCGAGCTCTCGGCGCTTCCAGGTTGAGGGCTATAATCTTTTCACCAGCAACTTCGCAGACATGTCCACCACCGGCTGGCAGCAGGAGGTACCTTGCTTTCACGTGATCGCTATCGCAGCTCTCAATTTCGATGAGTGCGAACAAGCCACCGATTGAAACAGATGGGGGGTTATCCTTCATCCTCATCAATGTGATCATTGTTTGCCTAAACTTAAGCAGTTGGTCGCCATACCCGGCAGTTAAACTCTGGGCCTCCTCCTTAAATGTATCGTACCTGGATGCCATTGCACCTTTATGTGCCTTCGATTCATCCATTGTGTGAGCCTGCTCCCGCTCAGCGCTGGCGATTTGGCGTTTAACCTCCTCGATGAGTTGCCCGATCACCATCTTCTTGATTTCACTCATATTTCTTCCTTACTTGGTTGTCAAAGTGCGCTATTTGCTCAACAATTGAGCAAATTTAATTTAGCCTTTCTTTATAGCAAAGGCTTGCTATGTTGTAAAGTGGCATCAACTCGTGGAAAATGCCAAAAAACCCGGATAAAATATCCGGGCAAGTTTAATTTACGCCGCCTCGTTTTGACAATCCAAGATCAGCCGATACCGAGCTTCGTACAGAAAAGATTCATGTATGCATGAATGCCTTTCATGATTAGGGGCAGACAAATCAGAGCCAGGGGTATTAGCTGTACCCAACTGAATCCTTCGAGGGGGCTCTACCTGATACACCAGAAGCTGTCAAGTTTCAGTACTACGCGCTGGTGGGGTAGGAACCAACCCCGCCTAAATGGGGAGGGGCAGTATAAACTGCGAGCTACTGCTCTACGGTAGGCTAAGGAGGAACTCACGCTCGACGTCCTCCAGATTGCTACCAAGTGATTTCTTAAATGCCGCGGCAAACCGTGGATATGAGTAGTTAAACGACAGACCACGGATAAGCTTTAAGATACGAGCTAATTTGTACCGCTGCACGAGGTAACTACAAAAGAGGTAGGCGGTGCGGTAGGCATCATAATTCGAGTGCCGATCCCACCCCGCAGGGGTGTCAATCTTCTTTGTGAATCCTTGCTCTATATAGCAGAACTGCGGCTGATTGCCGCCAGCAAGCACGTTGGCTAGGCCTTCGCTCAACCACCTGGGTAGCAACCGCTCACCAGCGACCCTGTCCATGTACAGATGAACCACCTCGTGCCTTATGATCCGGCTAAGCTCCTTTGGAGTATGAGTGCTCTCCTTTGACCATACGTCAGGTGAGAGAAGGTACAGTGTTTTATCCAAGGCACTCGCCACTTCCCAATCCTGGGTTGGGTGACCACGAAATTTATCGTAGGCACTACGGCTAGGAAATAGCCGCACCGCGATCTTTTGTGCCCGTACGCCGAGTATGTGGCTCAATACCACCCCACTACGGTGTACTTCATCCTCAACACGACGCTGGGTTAATTTCGCCGAGGTGCTGCTGGTCATAGGGTTGATAGTACTAAATCGTGCTCACCTAAACTCTACGACCTCAAAAAAGGAGTCAAATCAGCCTCGACTAGCACACGCTGCACATCAGCGTTATACATCATCGTCCGCACTGGCTTGGTTGGCTCATATTCACCACGCTGGGGCAACGAAAAACCGACATACTCGATCTGTTTAGCATAACGCGTCCTAACCCACTGAACCGCCGGAACCAGATCTGTATCAGAACTAACCACAACGGCGTGGTCGTACTGGTTATCAACTGCGCCGACTAGTAAATCTGTAGCCAGCTTCACATCAATGCCCTTCTCACGAGAACGCCGATAAACAACTTCGGTAATACCAGCAGCGAGAAGCTCACGGAAACCTTCAACGCGATCATCAATCACAACACGCTCCAGCCGGGTACGTAACTTGCTCGTCTGAATCTGCCACCTGGTGCCAATGAGACGGGTAAAGAGCGCAGTCTGCCGCGCCATTGCTCGCTTCGTCTCGTGGCCGTCAGCCTGCTCCCGCACTGTGCCAACATAATAACGCTTACCCTGCGCTGTCAGCTGCCGCTCGGATCCGCATAGGTGTTGTGCAAAACCCTCAAAGTCAAAGTCGGCCTCACGGCGCCCGAGCTTCTTAAGTACCAAGTGGTAAAAATTCCCCGCGTCTATAAATATCTGGACTCGTACCATATTGTCCCAGTATAGACACCTGGCTGATGAGAGCAAGTTATGGAGCAAATGTAATAGAAAGACCCGCACACTGCTAGGCAGGCGCGGGCGACTTTCAAAAACACTGTACACCCACCCGTGGGATCCGTCAAGCCAACTGTGGATTACTGATAACCCCAGCGGGCCTTACGGCTGGCTGGGGCGTGTGTGAGAAAAGTTACGCAAAATATGGAGACCTTATAAAGTTAGCATCTACGGAAATAATTGACGGAAACCTCAACCCATTATTGAAAACTGCCCAACACTATGATTAGGCCTTGGAAACCAAGGTGTCGCTGGCTGCCATACGTAGCTTTCCTGCTAACAGCCGCCGCACCATGATCCTAGACCATAGGTAATCCAGCTTCCAATTCTAGGTGGATTTGCTAAACTTAGCCACAAAGAGACTCAAAGATATGCGTCAAAATGTATACACAATTAACAAGGCACTAAACTTTTTCATATTTGTGGGTGAGCTTTGTCGCGTCAGAGGCAATCCATGGAATAAGGAGAGGGTGCATGAGTGGCTAATGAAAAGCGGCGGCAAACTATCAAATAATGAGCGAACTCAAATAGCAAAATTCAGCAACGTTCTATTTGATGTCGATTTCAATCTTATTGAAGCTTACTTTGTTACTTATAGGGGCGACAAACTACAAGCCGCTCTCAAAAAGGGTATGAGTACCCCCGCTGTATATACTATAAAAAAGATTATCAAGAACTTTCAGCAGCGCTTCGACATTCTGTGGAAACAGGAGGAACCACGCCTTAAAAAAATTAGAAAATATTTTATTTCCCAATCGAGAAAATTGGGATCTGACTTGATGGTAATCAATAGATTAGCCGGAGATGATCTTACGGCAAGCACCTACAATGATATGCCTATTCACTTAGTTATAAGCAGTGAGAGGAGCAGGGATGCAGTCGGCTGGTTCTCCTCTTTAGGGAATAGAACCGATCTTGTTCTAGAATGTTCTGGTACTCCAGACAAAAGCTATAATTTCTTGAATGCGATACTGCTCCACGAACTGTTTCATGTGGTGCTCAGAAAAAATAGAAAGATTATGAATCAAATCGCTAAAATTTCAAGAGAGAACAGTAAACTACTGGGTGCACTATCTCGAGATATAAAACCATCGCTCATTCTTGAGGAATTAGTCATCAGCTCCTTCATTCCCGAAGGATTCCTTGGTACTAGATACACGAATAGCAGCATCAAACGAACAAGCTCTATTGGGCAACGGGGCGGCCTTATTAGCTTTGTTTCCGCTCGGAAATTTTGCGCCTACCAATTACGAAAAATAGCCGAAGAGTACGTCAAAACACTAAGGGCTATAGATGAACGGTACCTCTTGTTAGTAATAAGTGCGATAAAAAATAGGTAGCGCGGAGTACGCACTACCTAGTTTGGTTTCGCCGTCACCGTCGACGTTTACTTCCGGTTAGCCCAATGGCCCTTGTCCCACGGACCCTTGTCATACGCACCGTTCGCCTTTTCCTGACCGACTTGCGCCTTGGCGTTGAGCAGAACGCGCGGGACTTTTGTAGTCTCATCTTTTTTCACACGTAACCTCTTTCTGTTGTGTAAGATGATGTGGTTAGATAATGATACGGTAATAGCTACTTCTCGAGCAGCCCGTATCCTCTCAAGGTTATTTCGATTTCCTCGAACATTCTTTGATTTGCCCTACATACTTCGCCCTGACAGGGGCTAAGTCGATCTCTGGAGCATCCACCATTGCAGAG
>CAYZDG010000017.1:4343-10358 GCA_964477165.1 uncultured Gammaproteobacteria bacterium | reverse complement strand
GGAGACGACGAAGCCATGGCCGGCGACGAGTCCTTTGTCGAGGCGCTTAAGGTTGGCATGCCGCCGGCAGCTGGCTTAGGTATTGGTATTGACCGTCTAGTAGCAATGATCACTGGCCAACATAGTTTAAAGGATGTGATACTGTTTCCGACGTTGAGGCCCGAGCAGACAATAAATCCTAATGTCTAAATCCGAATGTCGAATGGATTCATTTAGTCATTAGGATTTAGTAATTTAACCACTATGCTTGATCTACAATTCATCCGTGATAACGCGCAAAAGGTGCAAGAGAACGCCACTAAACGTGGCGCAGTTGCAGATGTTGCATCACTGCTGGAGCTAGATGATAACTATCGCAGGCTAAAGTTGCAACTGGATGATTTGCGTAAGCAGATGAACGCCGGCACAAAGTCTAAACCCAGCCCCGAGGAGATAGCCAAGCTAAAAGAGTTGAGCAACCAGATTACCGACCTCGAAGGCAAAGCGAAGCAGGCAGAGGCTGCTCGGACAGTGGAGCTAGATAAGCTGCCAAACATGTCCATGCCAGATGTGCCACTAGGCGGACCAGAGTTGAATAAAGTCATACGTGAGGTGGGGGAGCGCCGTCAGGACGGCGTAGAGCACTGGCAAATTCCGGGTGTAGACGCTTGGCTAGATGCAGAAAGCGCGGTGCGCACCAGCGGCAGCAGGTTTACTTACATCGTCGGTGACCTGGCCAGGGTCTATTACGCCCTTATGCGCTATAGCCAGGACGTGGCCTTGAAGCATGGCTATACGCCGCACGTGCCTCCAGTTTTAGTAAAGCGCGAGGCAATGTATGGTAGTGGCTTTTTTCCCGCTAACGAAGATGAGAGCTATCGCGTTAATGCAGATGGAGATGATCTTTATCTTATCGGCACCAGTGAGTCTGTGTTGGTCTCTCGCTTTGCAGACAGTACGGTCGATCTCACCCAGCCACTGCGGCTGACTGCCACCACTACCTGTTTCCGTCGTGAGGCTGGCAGCTACGGCAAGGACACTAAGGGTCTGTTCAGACTTCATCAGTTCGACAAGGTGGAGATGGTCACGATCTGTAGGCCAGAGGATTCAGTGGCCGAGCATGATCGCATGTTGGCTGTTGAGGAGGAGGTTTTGTCCAGCCTAGGTCTTGCCTACCGCGTGGTGTTATTGGCAGCAGGGGACTCCGCTATTCAGTCAGCCAAGACGTACGACTGCGAGGCTTGGTTTGCTGGCCAGCAGCAGTATCGTGAGTTAACTAGCACGTCTAGTTGTACCGATTTTCAGGCGCGGCGTTTAAAGATTCGTTACCGCGGCGAGAAGAGTACCACCTTCGCGCATACACTAAACGGCACTGTCTGCTCGTTAGGACGCCCCTTGGCCTGCATCATGGAGCAGCACCAGACTGCAAACGGATTTGTCGTGCCGGAAGTACTGCGTCCTTATTGTGGATTGAGTGAAGTCCGTGCAGCGTGAGCAGGGGAGTGCACTGACAAATTCCTGGGTAGAATTAAACTACCCAGCATTTCAACATAATGTCCGACAGCTGGCGCGAGCCGCAGGGGAGAAGACGTTCGTCGCTGTTATTAAGAGCAATGCCTACGGACACGGCCTTACACAGTTGGCGAGCGCCTGTCAGCGCACAAAGGAAGTAGATTGGGTGGCAACAGCTGGAGAGGAGGAGGCGCTGCAGGTGCGGGGCGCAGGTTGTCGCAAGCCAGTGCTAGTTTTGAGCTATTATGATCCTCGTTCTACCATTTTACGACACATACCCAAACTACGATTACCGCTCTATAGCAGGGAGCAGGCGCTGGTGTTGCACCGTCGCCGACTTAATATCCCGCTGCATCTAAAGATTAATACTGGTACGTCACGGCTTGGTTTGCGTCCCGAGGAGGTTCGCTCATTTTGTTTTTGGCTCAAGCGTACCTGCCCGTCATTGGTCGTTGAGGGTGTGTGGTCGCACCTGGCCACGGCCGAGGACGAGGCGTGGGCCACCACCCGCCTGCAGCGTGAGCGTTTGGATAAGGCCTTAGTAGATATTCGAGCTGTCGGTTATAGGCCGCGCTACATCCATATTGACTGCAGTGCTGCCACAATTCGCCAGGTGATGCCGAGCGCGACCATGGTACGCGCTGGCATTAGTCTGTACGGGTTATGGCCATCGTTAGCTACTAGGGCTCACCGACCGCGCGGCATGGCGCTAGAGCCTATTTTAGCCTGGAAAACCGCTGTAGCGAGCCTACAGAGCCTTAAAACTGGGGACAGGGTGGGTTATGGTCTTACCTACCGCTGCACTAGGCCGACGCGACTAGCTACCTTGCCAGTTGGCTACTGGGATGGATACCGGCGCTCGTACTTATCCGGCAGCGTACTAATCCGCGGTCAGCACTGCCCCATACGCGGTCACATCTGCATGAACCTAATAATGGTTGATGTAACAAAACTTTCGCGCGTTAGCGTAGGGGATGAGGTTGTAATACTTGGACAGCAGGGTAGCCAGCGGGTGACGGCCGAGGATCTTGCCGACTTCGGCAAGACAATTAATTATGAGGTGGTAACTGCCATTAACCCACTACTGCGCCGTGTTTGGTCCAGCTAGCTCTCACCGTCCAGTGTTCGTCAGGCCAGTGGTGCCTAGGCGAGTGCAGCAGCACGCGCTGCCGTACTACCGCAACTACGACTCGCGTCATTGGCGCCTATGGACCGCGCTCATTGTTTTCTTTTTAGTTTTAGGAATTGGCTGGCTGCTTCTAGTCTCGCCTGTACTAGCGGTGCGTGAGGTGCAAATTGACGGCTTGCAACGCGTCTCAAATGACGAGGTATCTAAGGCCGTAGAGGCAAAACTAAACGAGCGGTGGTTAGGCATCTTTAGCCGTCGCGCGATGGTATTGGTTCCAGGTAGAGCTATTATCTCGTCATTAAGCGCAATGCCAGCTGTCCGCAGTGTGGCAGTAAGCCGTCGCCTGCCAGGGCATCTGGCAATTAGTATTACGGAGCGCATTGCCAGTGTGCAGTGGGAGTCATCTGGACAGCGCTATGAGGTTGATCTTGAGGGTCGCGTCATTCGACCCCTTGATCCAACTAACCAGGCTGACCTCGCCAGTAGTTTACCCCGCATTGTAGATGAAACTAACGCTACGGCTACTATTGGAATGCTAATTACCTCGCCGGCATTGGTACAACTGGCCATCGAGGCTGCTCCCGGGCCGCAGAGCCGGGGGAGTGACTTTGCGAGCCTTGGACCCAGCTCTAATGAGCTTTACATCCACGTTGGCAACATGAAGGTACTAGTAACAACCAATGAGTTGCTAGATGAGCAGTATAGATCGGCGAGGAGTGTACTGGCATCAATACCGCGCCAGGATATCTCACGGCTAGATACTATTGATGTACGCCTACCAGCACTAGCCACCTATAAGTTGCGTTAGGCCGGCGAAAGGTCTTCTATTTGATTATACGTCGTAAAAGTTACCTTGTACGACACTAGACTATTCCTCAATCACTACTCCCCCCAACATAAAGAAGGACGGTCGCCAGAGGCACCCGTCCATTTGTTTAGTTACCAAAAAGTCGATCCGCGATCGGCGTTACAAGATCAATAGCGAGCAGCATTGTTTCTACTATCTTGTAGAATAGCACGCACGTTATTGCGAGTACTGTCCCCCACCAGAGCGGTGAGGCCTCTAACCTGTGTCGTAAATGTGCCAACTCTATTCCTCCGTTAAGGACGGTTGTTAATGACAGAACGACCTTACCTATGTTTATTGTTGCTGACAATACCCATCGAGGTAGCGGCGCGGTGGCCGCACTCACGGCACATATAGTAGTTCCGGCGGTGCCGCCACATATGGTAGATGAAGCCGGGTGTAATTAAGGCTAGCCACAGCAGCGCCTCTAACCAGACCGAGCCAGCCCGGTGTTGAACAATGCTGGCATGTGCTCCGCAGACCTTACACCTTGTTGTTGTAGTCATACTATATGTATTTGGAAATTGGGATTTGAGATTTGGGATTTATTCTATAGATAGTCTAATGGATTAACTGGTATCCCGTTAAGGCGCACTTCAAAGTGCAGGTGTGGGCCGGTGGTGAGCGGGCCAGCTCCAGGCGTGCCTGGTGTACCGCCAGAGTAGCCAATAACCTGGCCCTTTGTAACGAAGGAGTCTCGCACTACTACCATGCGGCTAAGGTGACCATAGACCGTGCTTAGGTTATCACCATGAACAATTAGAATATAACTATAGCCACGGCTGCCGCCATTTTTTACCTGGCCCACGTATCCATCCGCGGCCGCTAGAACTGGTGTGCTCTGGCTCGCTCTGATGTCCACAGCCGGATGCTCGAATACGCGACGGTAGGGGTAGTCGGGATCATGAAAGTACGCCGTAATGGTACGACCGGGCACAGGCCAAATTAGCTTTCCTACCCCTCCTTGGATCTGCCCCGATTCGTTAAGGCGAGCGCGAAGGCGCTGCTCGTAGGAGTTAATCTCGCTATTGATCTGCGCCACCTCGGCCTTTAGCTCGCTTAACAGCGCTTCGTACTTCTGCTGGTTGCCTTTGGTCTCCTGTAGAATATTCGCCTTAACCGTACGATCACGGCTTAGGCCGCCTTGCTGTTCTTCAAGATCCTGGCTGTAGCTACCTAACTGATCATTCTTACTGCCAAGCTCGGCGCGCTGCGATTCAAGCTGGGTTCGTAGTTGTTCCAGCCCGCTTAGCTGCCCCTGAAGGGTAACGTGGACTCGCTGGAACTCGGCTAGCTCGGCAAACGCATCGCCGAGCCCTCCACCGCCCACTACTACTTCCACGATGCTGTCACGGTTATCCAAACGTTGTAGCGCGCGCAGCATGTTGTGCAGCCGTTCGCGCTGCGCCTGTATCTCGGCCTCCTTAACCTTGATACCAGCCTCTGTTTCCTGAATCTCCAGTTGCGTTTGCTCAATCTGCAGCTCGGTACTGCGCAGCTTTAGCCGAGTACGTTCGATTTGGCTATTTAAGGCCCCAACCTGGGCATTTAGGCTGCTAGCTTGCTTGCGGTAGTCTGCAATTTGCGTCTCATATTCCTTCTGCTTTGCCTGTAGCTCCTCTATTTGCTGCTTACGTACCTGGATTTCGGTTTGTATATCCTGCGATTGGCCACCCTCCTGCGCCACCGCGACCATGGGCATGGCGGCAATGGCGATTGCAAATATGTAGGACGCTATTTTAGACATGCGTACATTATACAACGGAACGAGTATGGACGTAGCGATGCTACGTCCCTACGTCTCTACCGATCCATTGCCGCCTTTATCCTTCGAATCACCTCATCCTTACCCAAAATAGCGGCAATCGCGGCCGGGGGCGGGCTGGATTGGCGCCCAGATAGGGCTACGCGTACTGGCCAGAAGATGTCTCCGGGATTAAGGTCTGCGTCATGTTGGGCCCTATCTAGTGCAGTGTTGATAGTTGCCTCTGTCCATTCCCCTACTTCCGCTAGTGTAGCGGCCGCCGCGGCCAGGCCACGCTTTGTACGATCCGCGTCGCTCTTTTTGAATACCAACAGGCCGCGATCATATTCGGGCAACAAGGCCAGGTACGCGGTGGCGTCTGTTAATTCCTCTAGGCGGTGGATACGCTCGGCCTCTAGGGCAAGTACCGCGTCCTGCTGTGTTTCGGTAAGACTAGTGTCCATAAAGGGTATAGCGCGGCTACGAAGGTCTGCGTATTCATCTGGATTCTCCACCCGCTGATTTACGAGCCTTCGGATGTGTTGATTGTTAAACCAATCTAGTCGCGTCATATCCACAATAGCACCGGCGCGGTTTACCTGCTCTAAATTAAATGCCTGCACTAACTCGGGCAGGGTAAATAACTCCTGCTCGGTTTTGGGGTTCCAGCCCAGCAAGGCCACAAAGTTAAGTAGAGCCGCCGGCAAGTAACCCTTTGCTAAAAAGTCCTCAACTGCCACGTCACCCTGACGCTTACTTAACTTGGCGCGTGAGGTTGAAAGTAGCAATGGCAGATGGGCAAAT
>CAYZDG010000017.1:0-4243 GCA_964477165.1 uncultured Gammaproteobacteria bacterium | reverse complement strand
ACCTCATCTGGTGACAGTTTAAGGCAGCGCCTATCGTATCGCGGCAGCTGGTGTGCCGCTGTTTGTGCCGCGCGCATCGTTGTAAGATCTTCCTGCGTGCAGAAGCAATGATAGGCATGCCCGCTATCCAGTAGCTGCTGGCTGTACTTGCTATAGATACTTAAGCGTTCGGATTGAATGTATGGGCCACAGTCCCCTATCTGCGTCACGTCACCGTCCTTGGACAGCACTACGCCCTCGTCTGGCCGCAAACCACAGGCCTTAAGTGTCTGTAATAATTTTTGCGTTGCGTCTGCTACAAAACGCTCGCGGTCTGTGTCCTCTATCCGCAGCACAAAGGCTCCACTGTCCTTTTTCGCTAGTAGATAGTCGTACAGAGCTGTACGAAGACCTCCAATGTGCAGGTAGCCAGTAGGCGAAGGGGCAAAGCGGACTCGTGTAACCATTCATCTATGCTACAGAACGTTGGGAATACTGCATATTGACAACTAACGGTATATGTGCTAATATAAGTATATCGATAATATAGGTATAAATTAAAACAACAAAGAATCAGGAGTTTAGCATGAGTGCAAATGCCCCTTACAAATTCATCGTCACTGCTCTGTTTTTTTCGGTCGGATCTACGCTATGTCTCCGTTTTACGGATGACATAGAACTAAGTATCCTTGTTGGTCTGGCGGCTTTGACGATCGCTGTGCTGTCGGTTGCTGTCGCAATCGTCACCAAGAAGTAATCGGAATCCAACAACGGGACTAGTCTAATCATGACTAGTTCTTTTGTTTTAGAGTGCAGACAATAAACACAAATGTCGCGCGGAGTATTCGCACCAGACGCCGTGGTTGAGTGAATAGTCGCCACAGCCACTCTAGTCCGAGTGAACGGATAACCTTGGGCGCGCGGCGCGCAGTACCTGCCCAGTAGTCGAATGCGCCACCAATGCCCATTGCAACCTTTACTCCTGCGCGAGACAGCGCCGCGCGATTCTGGGTAAGCCACAGTTCTTGCTTTGGTGCGCCAAGGGCGACCAGGAGGAGATGGGGACGGTGAGTAGAGATGTCGGCGATAACTTGGTCGGTTTGGGCGGAGGAGCCAACGCGATCAACAAGAAATCCTAAATCCGAAATCCTAATGTCTAAGCCCTTGTAGTGCGTGGATAGTTTTGATGCGGCTGCCGCGGCGACTCCCCTACCTCCGCCAAGAAGGTAGATACGCCAGTTATTTTTAGCAACCGCGGCGATTAGATGTTCGGCCGCATCCACGCCAGTTACTCTATTTAGCTTAATGCCTTGTAGACGGGCGGCGAGTATCAGCCCACTGCCGTCTGGCGGGTTTAAATCACTGGTTTGCAGGGCCGACATAAACGCGGGGTTCTTTTGCGCCGCAACTACCATCTCCGGATTTGGGGTAAAAACCAGTCGGCAAACATCGCCGCTCATCCACTCGGTCGCTTGAGCTACAACGCCGCTGTACGAGGTGTTGTCGATTGGGACGTTGAGGATCGAGGTGCGAGACATGAGGAGCTTGTAGGAATTTAGCTTGTAGCTTGTAGGTCTATGACCTAGTCGCAGGTTTTGAATTGCCCATCTGTTATTACCCCCCTAGACATTAGGATTTAGGATTTCGGATTTTCCTGGTGTTCCGGTGTACTGTGTACTGATTTACCGGTGTACCGACGTTCTGACCCAACATTGACAACCCTATCCAGTTTCAGTCGAGTAGTCAAAGCTTTGTGCTAGAATGCATTCATGCGTCTCTACAATACAAAACGCATTGTAGTTCTGCTAATAGCGGCTGTGTTTGTGGTGTTGCCGATGGCATCTAATACGGCGAGTGCTCAACCAGCGTTTGATCCCCATGCCATTATCAGCGACGCGCAGTTAGAGGATTATCGTTCGATGGATGTCGAGGCAATCCGCAGCTTTTTGCTATTACACGGTAGTAGTCTAGCAACCATGCAGGCAGTGGATGCCTCTGGCACCACGCGGTTCGTGCCCGAGATAATTTACAACGCTAGCCAGGACTATCGCATTAACCCCAAATACACCCTGGTAACCTTGCAAAAGGAGCAGAGCCTAATTGAGGAAGCGACGCCAACGCAGAAGGCACTGGATTGGGCGTTAGGTTATGGCATCTGTGATAGCTGTAGTATGTCCGACCCGGCGTTGCAAAAGTACCGCGGCATTGGCAATCAGATTGACTACGCAGTTGGGACGCAGCGAGTCTATCTAGATGATTCGATCAACCGTCCGTGGTTGTATCAGTTAGGCCGAACCTACTCTATTGATGGCACGCAGGTGACAATGTTAAATCGTGCTACGGCCGCACTGTACAACTACACACCCCACTTGCACGGCAACCAGCTATTTCATCGCCTATGGTACCGCTATTTTAATCAACAGTATCCTGACGGTACTCTACTAAAGTCAGCCTCATCACCTGACGTATGGCTAGTTGAGGGCGGCTTTAGGCGGCGCTTTGCCAGCTGGACCAGCCTTATTACCCGCTTTGACCCTCGGCTAATTATTACAGTGCCGCAGACCGTACTAGATCAACTAGAGCCTGGCCGCGAGCTACTATTCTCGCAATACGCGCTGCTGCGGAATGAGGACAATAGTAAGACATATCTATATGCCAATGACCGTAAGCGGTTGATGGACGCCGAGACGTTTCGCATCTTAGGCTTTAATTCAGACGAGGTTGAGGATATAGACGCAGTGGTTATCAACGCTATTCCGGACGGGAATCCGGTGCGCCTGGCTGAAGCGTATCCGTTGGGCGCGATTGTTCGAGCACCGACTAAGGAGCTCTACTTAGTGCAGGATGGCGTTAAGCAGCTTATCCTGGATGATAAACTGCTCAAGTTTATGTTCGCTAGCAAGAAAATTCGTACTGCCACAACAGCGCAGATGGCCAAGTACAAGGCCGGTGACCCAGTGCAGCTGCCAGATGGTACGTTGGCGCGCAGCGTTTCGTCATCGGCTGTGTACGTCATTAGCCACGGTCAGCGCCGTGCCATTGTGAGCGGCGAGCTGTTTGAGGAGCTGGGTTATGATTGGGCGAATGTGGAAACGTTTAGCGACGCGCTTATTAACGCCCATCCATTTGGGCAGGCGCTGACCAAGGTCGAGATCGCGCCGCTGCCGAGCGTAATTCCTTACACACCCTTTAGCCCATTGCCTACACCGGCAGCACCTGCTCCAATGATGCCTACGACGCTGCCGATTTTCCCACCGCTTTAAACCTATGCCCCTGTCGCTGGTAGCCGTGGTACCGCACTCGCCGCTGCTAGTGGATCGCATCGGCGGCGATCGTACGGCCAGCCTTGGGCCAACCCTTGATGCACTCCACGGCCTGGCCGCAGAAATTGCACAGGCGCGTATCGATACCCTAATCGTTATTGGTGATCACGGTAGTCTGCGGCCAGAGCGATTAACCCTGTGCCTATCACCTTTACTACATCTGCAGCTGCGTAAATTCGGCGACGTGGCCACCGATCATACTTGGCAAACCGATATTGCCACTGGAAACGCTATTCGGGAGTATGGTGAAACGAACCTGCAACTGAATACGGTGGCTCCAGAAGAGCTAGGGTATGCCGTGGGCGTGCCGCTATTATTTCTAACCGAGAATTCTCCCCAACTTCGGCTCGTATGCCTTGGGCCGGCACTTTTGCTCGCCGAAGATCATCGCAGCTTAGGTCTAGCTCTACGCCACATCGCAGATCAGACCACTGTGCGGGTTGGCCTTGTAATAGCTGGTGATATACCAGATGGTGATCAAGAATTTACCTCGGCAGCTATGGCGGCGCTTTCGGGAAATACTGACGTCCTACTGGATGCTGGGCGCTGGGCAGATAGCCCGCAGTCTTTGGCTTGGCGATCTTTAGTTATACTTCTGGGCGCAATAGAGGGTGTAATTTGGCAGCCCGAGATCCTAGCCGAGCAGCATGTATACGATACTGGCTTACTAACGGCGGTTCTGCGACAGTAGATTTATGCAATATCTAGACGTGGTGCCGCTCCGCCGCGTGCCGTGGGGGCTACGTGAGTTTACTTACCACGTGGGCGATACTGGCGCGCAGGTCGGTGACCTTGTTTGGTGCCACTTTGGCGGCCACCGCACCGCAGCTGTGGCCTGGCATGCTCAATCAAAGGCACCGGATGGTATCGTCGCGCAGACGTTGCTAACTGTCGAGCGTACAGGCTGGACAACCACACCGCAACGGTCGTTGTTCGATTAC
>CAYZDG010000016.1:0-10698 GCA_964477165.1 uncultured Gammaproteobacteria bacterium | reverse complement strand
ATACGTCAACTGGTACCGCGCCGTCAGGTAAATCTTTCCTTCTATTATCATTCATCACTCTCTACTCCTCACTGGCTATTGATTCTTGAATTTTCTCGTCTCGAACCTCGACTCCTAAACCAACAGATAAGGTCGCAGCTCCGCAAAGGTAGGGACCAGCATTTCCGGATTCAGAGACTCAAGTTGTGCGTACGAATGTGTTTGAGCCACCAGAGCCACTTTGGCTCCGACGTCACGCGCCTGCTGGTGATCGAACGGTTCATCGCCGACCAGTAGGATATCGCTCAATTTACATCCAGCAATCTGCGCCAGGCGCTCGAGGTGCGGCCGACCCTTTATAAATGCTCCGTCGCCGCCCCAGGTACCAACAAAGTAACGTGTAAGACGTTCATCCGCTCGCATGCGCGACATCAATTCCTCATGCTGCGCCATGGTTGAGAGAGCCATGATCGCTCCCCCAGCGTTCAAATCCTCCAGCAGCTCATACGCACCATCAACCGGCGGCAGGCCTGGCAGGGTCTGCTTATTGAGCTCTGTGAACTTGTGCTCGAGCACATTGAACTCCTCATCGGGCAGTGACCGCCCCAGGAACTCATCGGCCATTAGGTTGAAGAATGCCTTTGTATTGGTACCTGGCTTCCTGTTGTTGACTCTCGCAATGTAGGAGGCCCTCACCTTATCGAACGGCGATCCAAAGGCCTTGCACCAAACCTTAGTAAAATTCTCTGCCTTTGCCTTAGTCGTCACGAAAACTGTCCCGTCCACGTCGAACGAGATTACGGGGTACGGTAATGAGAATGACATACAAGCTCCTTTCGGGGTTCTATAATTATCAACTTTTCAATGATCTAATTTAGTGCTCTATAGCATGAAAATTAGTACAATGTCAAGGACTTAGGCTTAATAAATAGCAGCGGCCGATCTCTAGGCAATAAGCACACTACCTAAGCAATAGCGCAGCAACTAGAGCCGCAGCTAAGCCTAGACCCTGCTTAAGGTTTATTCCACGATTTATGACAACAAAAATCAAAACTGGCACAGCAATTTGCACTAAAAGCATGACAATGTAGAGAAGACTCAACTCCTTAGCAGGCACCTTAGCTACTACCGTGCTAAGTAGCACCAGTGCGACCGCGGCCAAGGCTCCAGCGCCAATAGCAATCCCCCAATTACCCTGGTTCTCCACTCCTGAAATATTAGAGCCCCGAAAGATTAGCCACAGACCAGCGGCAGCAGCTAGTGAGCAGAGGCTGTAGACGAGAGCGACTACTGGGCCACTGAATCCACTCCTCTGCATTACCAGCGGCCAGGCTCCGGCGCATGCGCCGGCGATAACTACCAGTAAATAGGGGCTGACCATACGTTTCTATGAAGCGAGTGTAGCTGTCGCTGACGTTGTTGCCTCCTTCACCTCGTGATAGCCGAGCCCAACAGCATCAGCAATCTTATTTCTCCAAGCTAGACGGCTCTTATCTATCTGACGCAGCTGTAACGTGCGCCGTCCGACCTCGGCTAGGCCTAGACCCCTCTCCTTCCCTTGACGTATCTCTCCCTCGATATCCCACACCTGTCCGTTGACCGACTTCAGGCCTTCGATCCACGCCTTCTCGATGTTGATGCCATCATCGCGGCGGTAACTATCCAGCACCATGCTATAGAACCTGTACTCCTTCTCAAGAGCAGGCCGACTCTGATCCATTGGTAGTCGTTCCAACTTCAGCATTAGAATGGTAATTCGATCAATGGCCTCATGCAGTGGCAGCTTAAGGCTCGTATCAGTACCAAGGGGCACCTCGTCCGGCACTAGATAACAATCTATGACTAGCTCGGTTGCAATGACTGCCTTACGCGCGTCGCGAATATTGTTCAGATCGCGGAGCTGCACGGCGAGCTCACCCACCTGCTCATTAGTGAGACCTTCTTTCGCGCTCTGCCGTATCCTACCCTCTACGTCCCATAGCTTAGCATTAATTTCCAAGAAGCTATCAGTCCATTCCTGCTTAATATTAATACCATCCTCCTGCGCATAGCTATCTATGACGCGTTGATAAAAGGCTAACGCCTTTTCGGCTGAAGCGCGTTCAGAGGCTTTAATAAGCCGCTCGTGTTTAAGCATTAGTATTGATGAGCGTTCAATCGCCTCGAGTAAGGGGGTTTTAAGATTAGTATTTATGTAGACCTGAGCCCGACCTAAAACAGATGTTGTAACAACGGGGTTATAGAGCGCCAACTCCCCTGCCATTAACGTGTGATAGAGTGCAAATGTCTTCTCTAATACCTTATCCCAGGTAAATATTCTACAGCGCTCGCGGCCGCGCCGAATAAGCTCGATACGCAGTTGTTCGTCGGTAGTAATTAAATGAAACGCCTTAGCTAATGCATCGGGGTCTCGAGGGTTAACAATAAGTGCCGCGTCGCCAGCCACTTCAGGCATCGAGGTTACCGAAGCAGTAATAACTGGTGTGCCGCAGGCCATACCCTCGATGATCGGCACGCCAAAACCCTCGTTAAGAGTAACAAAAGCTAGGGCTCGCGCACCCATATAGAGCACTGGCATATGATCATTGGGAATATAACCCAGGAAGTGAATGTCCCTAGTGTAAGGCGACATACGGATTGGTCCAAATTCCTTCTCATAGGCTTCCCGCGGGTCACCGCCGATAGCCAGCAGCTCGACAGTATTAGGATTCCTCTCACGGTAACGGAGGTAGGCCTCCACCAAATTTCCGATATTCTTATGAATCCGAGCGCGGCCGATATACACAAAGTACCTTCCGAAGGGTAGGTGGTAAATATCAGCTAGTGTCTGACGAACACTATCCTCACTCGGCAGTGCCGCGTAGATTTCGTCTAGATGTGGGTAGATGGTAAATACTTTCTCTGGCGGTGCGTGAAAAGCGTAAATTATCTCTCTATTGGCGTACTCCGAGACTGCAATTAAGGCATCGATATGCTTGTTAAACCATGTAAGCATCGCTACAAAGATATGCCTTGACATGGTCCACTTACCGGGTGCAAGGCGTTCACCACCGCCATGAGCCATAACTACGCGATGCGTGGCTGGGAATAACCAAAAAAAGGGGTAAAGGCGCGAAGTAAATTGGTGAACAATATCGAACCTATCATTAGTAAAAAGGCAGTACCTAATAAAGGCAAGAAAATGACCGCCAGGTACTCGTAGCGGCTTAATTATCACCTCTCGCGCCTGCTGATATAGTGGTTCACCAGGCATTGATTGGGAATGAATGAGTGTCAGGTCAATCTCGGTATTCTTAAGCATGGCCTCGATTAAGTGGCGCCAAAATAGTGTCCGCTCTGGACGGCGATCAATTGCGTCTGCCATTATGGCTACGCGTATTTTATTCATATTTTTACTCCTTTTGGCAGCAGGGGCTTTGACCTAGATATCATAGTTACTCCCCGGTGCTGTACGACTTCGGTGGCGCATATATTAGCGAATTTAATAGCTGCCACAATGTCATTAGTCAATGCGTAATGCACTACTAGTGCCGCGAAAAAACTATCTCCTGCCCCACTTGGAGCCTTCACTTCAACTGACTCAACGGGGTAATTGGCACCCCTAAAATCAGCCCCGTCTCCGCCCTTCGTGCATATAATCTTTCGGGCGATACTTGATGCTATTTTACCCGACTGTTCGTACTCGAGCTTATTAATTTTAACAAACTTTGCCCCCTTCAAGAACATTCCAACTGGTTTTTTTGTATCGACAAATACGCGCGAATGATGCTCACAGATGTATTGAATGTCCTTTTCAGTCAAAAAACCCTTATCATAATCGGAAATTGCAATAATATCGTAGCGACGCAGTGGTATCCGTCGCAGATTACGCATTGGTACAATGTGGTTACTACTGTCGACGCGAAAGAAGGCTTGAGTGGTTTTTTCGTAGACGTAACGTGTTTTAGTTACCGACCGCCAATTCTTGTTGGTTACAATATCGCAGGCTGGATATAGCGCCTGGACATTACGCTGCATATTCATGGCCATTCCTGGATTTTGTGTCTTGCGCAATACATGAAGCACCGGTACTGGAATATCAGGGGCAAGACGCTTAGCATCGCAGTAAATAAAAATATCGCGGCAGCTTTCGCCGATAACTAAAATGCGCTTGCTCATACAATAGTATGGGTTGGGGCTAGCTGCACCTCGGCAAATGATAACTTCCGCTTTATTGGCGACCTGCCGAGTGTCGCTAAAATGGCATTGGCAATAGTAACCTTGGTCGGGTAATACGCCTCGATGAGCGCGGTTGAGGTGGGGCAGGGAACATTTGGGCAACTAACAGCCACAGCTTGCCGCTTAAGCAATATTGCCTTGGCTACCCCGGCGATAACCTCTGAACTAATACCAAATGCAGCTGGAGCCGTATCAACACACACTAGCCGACCAGTTTTTGCCACCGATCGACGAATAGTCGCGTGATCAATTGGGTTGATACTGACGACGTCGATAACCTCGGCGTGGACACGCGCGCCCAGCAGTTCACAAGCCTCGAGCGCGTCAACTAAGCCGTCACCATAGGCGACTACTGTAACGTCACTCCCCCGCCGCACCACTCGCGCCTTATCTAGTGGCTCGGTGAACATCTGTTCTGGCACATGCTCTTTAATCTGATATAACCATCGCGGTTCAAGGTAAACCACCGGGTTAGGATCCTTAACCGCCGCTATGAGCAAACCTTTAGCCATTCGCGGCGTGGAAGGAATTACTACTCTTAGCCCTGTAGCTGACCCAAATAGCCCGTACAAGGACTGGGTGTGCTGTGGGCCATCACCCCACTTGCGACCAACGGCGATGCGAAAAACTATCGGCACTGGATGCCCACCACCGAGCATGTAGTTCCACTTAGCTGCCTGCGTTACTATTTGATCAGCGGCGAACAAACTAAACTCAACTCGCCCATGGTGGACAATGGGCCTAAGACCACTGATGGCAGCACCCACGGCCATGCCAGTAAACGCGTCTTCGGATAGCGGCACGTCTAAAATGCGACTAGGATAGCGCGCCTTAAGTCCTGCCGTGGTGCCATCGGCGCCGTTTGTATACGCCACTCCCTCACCGATTACAAAGACAGACGGGTCGCGAGTCAGCAACTGATCCGTGGCCTCACGGATGCTTTCGGTAAATTTAATAACGCGATCAGGCATAAAGATCAGTCAGTAGTGTTTGGCGCTTGGGATAAGGTGATTTTTTGGCAAAGGCGATAGCGGCTGCCGCGGTGCGTTCTACACTACGCTCCAGCGCTGCCACTGCTGCTTCGGATACGTGGGCAGCAATAAGTTCGGCGCGCAGCTTTTTAACCGAATCTTTAGCCTGTCGTTCGGCCTTAACATCCTCACGGCGACAGCTCTCGTCAAAAACAGGAGCGCTGTGCGCCATGTGCCGATAGGTCATACACTCAAGCACAGCTGGACCAACACCGCGGCGTAAATAGCGCACAACCTCGGTGGTCTTGGCTCGTACGTCACGATAATCATTACCGTCTGCCTTTAGGTAACGCGCCCCGAGTCCGCGGACAATGGCCTGCGTGTCGTATCCGGCTGCCCGCCGTTCAACGACCGTGGTATTTACCGCGTGCAAATTATTCTCGATCACTAATAGCAGTGGCAGTTTAAACAGACCAGCTAAGTTAAGCGTCTCGTAAACAGATCCTTCCTCGGACGCACCATCGCCAAGAAAAGCTACGGTTAGGCCGCGTTGCCGACGGTACTTTTGAGCAAAAGCACTGCCGCAGGCAATTGGTACAACACTGGCGAGAATGGGAGTGGACCCGGCAAAATTAACTGACTGGTCGATAATGTGCATCGAGCCGCCTTTACCACGCGAGCAACCATTGGCCTTGCCTATTAACTCGCACACCAGCTTCTTTAAGTCACCGCCCTTGGCCAGGTAATGGCCATGGGAGCGATGGTTGCCAAACATCTTATCTTGTTTACCTAAGGCTTCGGCTACGCCGACGGCCACGGCCTCCTGCCCAATACAAAAGTGCACAAAGCTCATTAACTTGTGCTCTAGGTAAAGCGAAACAAGTTGTTCCTCAACCGTACGGATGAGGTACATCTTTTTGTATGCCGCCACCAACGCCGCCCGAGTTAAGGCCATAAATCAATCATGATGCGGTTGGCCTTGCCAGCGCGCATTAGTTCAATAGCCTCATTGATATTATCTAGGCTGGTGCGATGCGTAACTAAGTCATCAATGGTTAATATTCCAGCCTGATGCAATTTGTGATACCGCGGTATATCGGCCGTGGGCGAAAAGCGACCACCTTGGGTAGCTAAAATAGACTTGCCTTCGCCGGTGAACAGATGATGAACATTCACCAACTCCACGCTCTCACCGGGCTTAGGCTGCCCAATTAACACATACCGACCCCCGCTAGCGAGTAGTGGCAAGGTAGTAGCTATGCTCCGAGGAATTCCTGATGTTTCAATAATCACATCAATACCATTTGGGTAACCGATCTTAGCTAGCTCCTCGGTAATATTGCTAGTAGCGGCGTTGATAAAATGGTGACCGCCAAGCGACTCTACAACTCGCTGTTTGTGATCGTAGATATCAACACCAATAATCGGACTTGCTCCTGCTAAGCGCGCAGCCTTAATCACACATGCGCCTAATCCACCTAAACCTGCCACCATTAGGCTCTCTCCGACTCGTGTCTGCGCTTCGCCTAACACGGTACCAAGTGCGGTCGAAAGGCCGCAGCCGAGCAGTGCACAAAAATCATTTGATGTTTCCTGCAGTACTGGTGTTACTCGGTTCTCGGAAACAATTGAGTACTGACTAAAGGTGGTAACCTTACCACTACTAATTTTTTGTCCCTTATATATGTAAGTAGGAAAATCAGATTCAATGCCCTCGCCCTTGCGCCAATGCAACACCACTTTGTCTCCCTGTTTTACTTTACTTACGCCCTGACCAATATCCTCGACTATACCAACACCCTCGTGCCCCAATAAGTGCGGCACATACTTCGCATTACCCTTATTACCAGCGATCTCCTGTAGTTGCGAGCCACAAATGCCACTCACTAATACTTTCACTAGAACCTGCCCAAATGCCAAATCGCCGAGCCCAACCTCAGTTACCTCGAGCGGTTCATTTATAGCACGTAATACAGCTGCTTTCATACACTAGGCAACTTACATTTGACGCGTCCGCTGTACGCTAACATCACGGACGTAAAAAGTATTTGTCGCGCACAGTGACACTATAAAATCCGCCAACTCCACCGGATCCATAAGAACCTTTACATCCGCCCGACTGACAGACATTCCGGTCGCAATTGCGCCCGAGTAGACGTCAATCATTTTTACGCCTCGCTTAAGCCAAGTATCCTTAACTGCCTCAGAGTAACCACGAAGCCCAAACTTTGAAGCTGTGTAGACGGCCTCGCCATAATTACCCTTTAAACCGGCAGCGGAATTAACATTAATTATTGTGCCACTACCACGCACCGCCATTTGCTCATACGCGTCGGTGCAAAGCGCAATAGTTGAGGCGGTATTCGTTAACAGGGTCTTACTAATAGCCTCGATATCCACCAGAGGTTTACCCTGGACAAGTTCTAGATGGATACTCGCACAATTTACAAGCACATCAACTGCCTGGGTACTAAATATATTCTTAATCGCCGCTTGCCCCTCGGGGGTAAGCACATCAGCAACGACCTTAATAGATGTACCGCTCTTGCTAATAATTTCCTTATGCACCTCATCTAGACGCTCGCCATTACGACCAGTAATAACTACATCAAATCCGGCCTTAGAAAAAGCCCGGGCAACGTAGGTGCCAAAGCCGCTACTAGCACCAGTTACCAGCGCGATCCGCTTCATACAATTAGTATTGTTTCACTAAAGCATAACATGCGCACTATACTATAGTACGCAGCTGATTTTGTGAAGTTTACTAGACTATGAATTCAACCACTACTGCCTTTCGTAATTCTGCCGACATCACTGCCAAACTGGCCAGCGATGCGAACTTTATGGCCACAGTAGCAGTGGCGGCCGAATGCATTGGCGACGCCCTAGCAGCCGGAGGTACCCTACTAATAGCGGGAAACGGCGGCAGCGCGGCCGAGGCCCAACATTTTGCGGCAGAAATTGTCGGCCGCTACATTCACGAGCGCCGCGGCTACCCTGCCATTGCCCTAACCACCGACACCTCGATTCTAACCGCGGTCGGAAACGACTATAGCTTCGATGCTATCTTCTCGCGGCAGGTATCAGCGCTGGGTAAACCTGGCGATGTATTCGTTGGCCTGTCCACCAGCGGCAACTCGCAAAACATTATTGCTGCTTTACAGGCTGCACGGACGAACAACCTAAAAACAATTTCACTTATTGGTAAGGACGGCGGCAGGATGAAAGGTCTAGCCAAAATAGATATCATCGTCCCTGGTAATGAGACGCCGCGGATACAAGAAATCCACTTGCTTATTATCCATACTATTTGCGACTACCTCGACGCTCGGCTTAACTAGACGTAGCCTTCGTCATTGGGGTACGCATGAGTATAAACAGCGACAACAGAATATTTACCGCCGCAGCAGCTAAAATGCCAATGATGGCACCCCAGATACCAAACAGCGGCACGAGTATTGCTAAACAAGCGACCTTGGTTACGAATGAGGCAATTGCCAGCCAATAATTCTCCTTTACCTTTTTGTGCGCTAAAAGATAAGAATTGAACGGATACATAATGGCCGAGATAGTAAAGAATACCGCCACCTGCGAGTACACCAACGAAGGCAGATACTTGGGGAAAATAGTTGAGAATACCAACGGAGCAAGTAAAACGTAAATGACGCAGATAATTATTATTCCCAAAGCGAATAGCAGCATCTTACGCGGCAGCGACTGGGCTACTTCGGCGTCGGTGCGGTTGGCTAGTTTTGGGAAGGCAAGAATGCCGCTGCTACGAAAAACAGACTGAATACGGTTGGGCACGGCCATGGCCAACGAGTAGATAGCAACCTGCGCCGGGCCTAGTACGTGGTACAGCACAATCTGATCCGCCGAAGCCATGATGCGGGTAACCACCTGAATCAGGGTCATCGATCGGCCGTACTGCAACAGACCAGGATCGCCAACAGACTCGGTTGCGTACCGTCGCTGCACGCTGCGGGTAGCAAGTAGTCGCATTACAATGTAGGGAACAAAATAGGCTACTGCCAGCGCCACAATATTCTTAGTGGCGACCATAGCGCCGATAAGCGCCGCTACCGAGGCCGCCTGGGTGGCGATGTCCCAACCCACCCAGGTACGAAACAGTTTCTTCGCGTTAAGGAAGCTGATGTACAGGGAAAACGACTCCATCAGCGGCAGTGCTAGACCAACTACGATGAAGATGTGACCCATGACCAAGCTGCCGTTGACGTAGTGGTACGCGGCGTAAACGAACGAGGCCAATGTGCCGATTAAACTCCACCGCAGTTTGGTACTAATACCGGTTTTAAGCGCGCTATCGTACCCGCGGGAAACAGACTGCAGTACCGCCGTATCTACCCCAGGCATAGACGCAATGGCCAGAAGCCCGTACACAGCCAGAACGTAGCGGTAGGTACCGTATGTTTCAACCGGCAACAGGTTGGCAAAGGCAACAGTTAGCGCCAAAGCTGCTACCGCACTGGTAACCTGGGACAATGTGAGAAAGAAGCCGCCGCGCAGCGCATAGCGCACGTCTGTTTTAAAAGTGTGCTCCAACCACTGAATTATTGGCGTGATTAACGGCATGCCAGATCTTAAATCCTTCGTCTTTCCGCCTCGACCATATAACCCAGCGCATAATTAGCTGGGTCGTATTTACGACCTATTGCCTTTGCCAGCCTTACCGTTAGCCAATCTAGTGCCCGAGCGCACGCGCCACAGACAACACTGTGCATCTGCCGTAAGGGGGTTGGCAGTAGGCGGTTGATCATTAAATGTCGAGCAGACCATAGTCCCCCGCCGAGGGGGGTGATCTTCACCGACGTAAATCCCGCATCAGACATCATCAGCTCCAGTGCCTGGCCAGTGTACCGCCTAAAATCAGACGGACTAGGATGCACTGGAAACAAAAAAGGTACTACCACCACAACTGTACCGCCGGGCCTAAGCACTCGCGCCGCCTCGGCTAATAGCTGCTGATCTAAATACACATGCTCCAATACGTTTACCATCAGCACGGCGTCATAGGTGGCATCCGCTATAGGTAGCGGTAGCTCTAGGTCATGCAGAATATCCGGCTGCGCTTTTACGTCCAGGTTCAATGTGGTTACCTCAAACGTGCCGCGGATAAGATTGCGGTAGGCCGAACGCTTATCGCCGCCTAAATCTAGAACCTGGCCATGTAGCTCGATGGTCGAGAGGGCTTTGTGTTCGGCTTGGCGTAATAGTGAATCTGACATAGTTAATAATTTAACACGTCATTGCGAGCGGAACGAAGTGGAGCGTGGCAATCCCCCCGGTAAACCTGCGAGATTGCCGCGTCGCCCGCCTACGGCGGGACTCCTCGCAATGACGTTGTTTATTTGACCTCATTGCTTAACCAGCTCAATAAACTTCCTAGCCATCTCTGGTAAATCGTATTGCCGCACATGCTCGCGGCCAGCGTCGGCACGGCTGCGCCGTAGGGCTGAATCGGCCAACAGCGCGTCTAACTCGGTAGCGAAACTATTAACATCCTCTGGCG
>CAYZDG010000015.1:0-10768 GCA_964477165.1 uncultured Gammaproteobacteria bacterium | reverse complement strand
GCATCTGGTCGAGTACGACGACGTTATTAACCGTCACCGCGAAGCTATCTATCGCGGTCGTCGCGCCGTTTTAGCCGGTAATGATTTACGCGCCGAGGTTCTGCGTTGCCTCGATGAGGAGCTAGAAACAATGGTGACGTATTTCACCAGTCAGGTAACCGAAGCCAAACAGCCTAATGTTGCCGGCTTTACCCAGGCACTGCGTCAGGCACTGCCCTTGGCCGACAACGAGTTAGCTAAGTTCAGCCAGCAGTTTAAGGACGGCGACAACGAGTTGGTGGAGCAACTGCGGCAGCACGCGCATCAAAAGTACGAGCAGCTAATGGCCCACGTGGTTAACGGCCCCACGCCCGAGGCAACGGCCGAGGTCACGGCTGACCTGGAGCGGCGCATCTTACTGCACGCCATTGATACTGCGTGGATTCATCACTTGGAAGCTATGGATCACATGCGTAACGGTATTGGTCTGCGCGGCTATGGCCAGCGCGATCCTTTAGTCGAGTACAAAGAGGAGAGCCGGTTAATGTACCGTCAGTTGCAAGACGCTATCCGCGGCCAAGTAGTGCGCACCGTGTTTACTATTGGTCAGTCTGTTCCCAACCTTGCTTCACCTATGGCCAAGGCTGACGTGGTTACTAGTGGGCCGTCTGATAGCGGCGACGAACAGCCCAAGGGCCAGCAGGCGCATAGCCCGGACATCGCCCAGTTCGGCCACAAAGTCGGCCGCAATGACTTGTGTCCCTGTGGAAGCGGGAAGAAGTATAAAAAGTGCCATGGAGCGTAGAGAGAGTAGAAAGTAGAATCTAGAAAATAGAAAGTAGAATGGGGTCAGAATACAGAAAACCGAGAACGCCCCTCACCCAACCTCTCCCCACCTCCCCCCTGCCCGAGGGGGGATTCAGGGGGTGGGAGTGGGGAGAGGGACTTTTTATAAACACGTCATCCTGAGCGGAGGTCGCCTCAAGCGACCGGAGTCGAAGGATCTAGCAGGCTGTAACGTGCGTTATGAAAGGTAGATCCTTCGGGAGCTTACTGGCTCCCTCAGGATGACGAGTGATAAATGTGATGTACTATAACTCTGCCTTAGCGTGATTCATCGCATTGTCGTACTATTATATTCTATGGATCAATACAGTGTGCCAAGGGTGGGAGTCGGCGTAATGGTACTTAAAGACGGCAAGGTGCTGTTAGCGCTACGTAAGGGCTCACATGGCCAAAACGAGTATGCGTTTCCTGGTGGTCATTTGGAGTACATGGAATCATTCGAAGACTGCGCGCGGCGGGAGACACACGAGGAGTGTAGCCTAGAAATTGAAAATATTCGCTTTCGGTTCGTGGCCAACGTTACAAAGTACGCCCCTAAGCACTTCGTACACGTGGGGTTGGTGGCCGATTATAAAAGCGGCGAGCCAACGTTACGGGAGCCAGAGCGGTCGGGACCGTGGGCCTGGTATCCGCTCGACCAGCTGCCACAGCCAATGTTTGAGATGTGCAGGCTCTCATTTGAGAGCGACCGGACTGGCAACATCTTTGTGGACGCGCCGCATGAATCATAAGTCCAGCACGAATCGTTCTATTCTTGCGATTACCAATATCGAGTAGTACAGTAATACGCATATGAAAATGCGAGAATTTACTGCTGTCTATCAGAAGAGGGGGGCATGGTACATCGCCTGGGTCGAGGAGCTGCCCGGTGCGCATACCCAGGGTAAGACTTTGCGTGAGGCAAAGGAGAACCTGTTAGAGGCAACTCAATTAATTTTAGAAGCTAACCGCGCCATAGCGCGTCACAGCTCATCGAGGGTCAGGCGGGAGTCGTTCCGTGTTGGGGTGCCTGCCTAGGTGCAGCGTATTAAGCTACTCCGATACCTACGCGAGCAGGGTTGTTTTCTGTATCGTGAAGGTAGCCGTCACTCAATTTTTATCAATCCTATAACTGGTAAGACGACAGCAATCCCACGACATCGCGAAATTGGAAACTTTCTAGTTAAAGAAATACTCCGTGATTTGAATCTAACCAGGTTTGAGTAATATGGACTTTCTACCACCCCTTTCCGTGGCCGCACAGAGTTTTAAGCCTGGTAACTATCGTCATTGCAAGGGCGGCATGTATCAGGCATTAGCTGTGGCGCGGCATAGCGAAGATTCGAACGAGGAATTCGTCGTTTACCGGCACCTTAATGACGGTTCAATGTTCGTTCGCCCGCTGGGGATTTTTTTAGAATCAGTCGAGGTAGACGGCCGTACACGACCACGGTTTGAGCGAGTGGGGGAGTAGGGGATAGAAAGTAGTAAGTAGAAAATAGAAAGTAGAAGGGGGGAAAAGGAAACAGGAAACCAAGAACGCCATTAAAGCCTTGTCACCCTAGTGGCGTCTACAAAAACACGTCATTGCGAGGCCGCCTTCAAGCGGCCGTGGCAATCCCGTTTCTATACCTCGAATTCCTTCGATAGGTCGACCCACGTCGGATTGTGTTCAGTGATCAGTTTTTCCTTTTTAGCCCGCGACCATGATTTGATTTGTTTCTCGCGGGCAATAGCTTCGACGATACTACCAAATTGCTCGTAGTGAACTAGTTCAGTAACGTTGTAGCGGCTGGTGAAGCGGTGAAGCGATGGTGGGCCATAGCGATGATCCCACAGTCGCTCTACTAGGTCGTTTGTAACGCCGACATAAAGGACGGTATGCCTCTTATTAGAGAGAATATAGACCCAGTAAGCAACCTCAGCTCCCGTCTGCATAGTGGTACAGGCTAGCACAACGGGATTGCCACGTCAGTCGGCTACTGCCTCCTTCCTCGCAATGACGTGATTATTAATTAGTATTACTTTATCTAACTACGTTCCGCTCATAATGACGTGGTATTATTGCCACCTATGGATCAACCAATCCAACTCCGGGTAGCCTGTAAGGCGCTTATTGCGCGCGAAGGCAAGGTGCTTATTATTCGCGAATCCAATAAATATGAGGAGGGTACAAACGTGGGCAAGTACGATATGCCCGGCGGCCGCATTACCCCAGGTGAGCCATTCGCGGAGGCGTTACAGCGCGAGGTGCTAGAGGAGAGTGGCCTTAAGGTCACTGTAGGGCAGCCTATCTACGTGGCTGAATGGCGACCTGTAGTTAAGGGTGTGCAGCTGCACATCGTTGGTATCTACTTCCTCTGCGAGGCTTCTGGTGAAGTAAAATTGAGCGATGACCACGACGACTATAAGTGGATAGAGGCCAGTGAGATACCAAAATATAAATTTCTCTATTCGGTAGACGACGCCATTTTGGCGTGGAGTAGAGAACAAGGTAAGGCTCATTAAATAGGCGAGAGGGTAAACTTGCCAAGCACCCTAGCTGGGGGCTACTATACCTGCTCTTGAATTATGGCAAACCGACCAACTAGCACCGTTACCCGCCATCGGGTTTGGTATTCATTCGGGGCACTAATGGTAGTGCTTTTAATAGCCACGGCTATTAGCTTGCCCGTGCGCGTTCCCGACTTTTTGCCCCTATCTCGCCTACTGAGCAGTTTTACCATCCATTTAGGTCTAGATTTACAGGGTGGAACCCACTTGGTGTACGAGGCAGATGTTAATCAGCTGGATTCGATTGATAGGGCAGAAGCTGTGAATGGCGTACGCGACGTTATCGAACGTCGGGTGAATGCCTTTGGCGTCAGCGAGCCAGTTATTCAAACCAGCCGGTACGGCGATAGTTATCGCGTCATCGCCGAGTTGGCCGGCATCAGTGATGTGGGCCAGGCCATTAAGCTTATTGGCGAGACGCCATTGCTGGAATTTAAGGAGCAGGCGCCAAGTGGTACAGCGGCGCAGGCGGGAGCCAACGATACCGATGTGCAGTCGCGAGCAGTATTAGTACTAGGGCGCGCCGCGAGGGGCGAAGATTTTGCCGCGCTAGCTAATGAGTTTAGTGAAGATGAGGCTAGTCGCACCCAGGGTGGTGATGTGGGTTGGGCCAGTAAGGACGTCAGCTTTGTGCAGGAGTATAAGGACGCTATCCTAGCCCCCGGACTGGTAGCGGGTACGGTTTTGCCGCAGCTAGTAAAGACGCAGTTTGGCTTCCACATCATCAAGATTACCGATGTGCGCGGTGACGCGTTTAATCGTGAGGTGCGTTCGTCTCATATCCTGTTTAAGGTGGCGCCGCCGGCAGCTGGCAATGAGTGGCGCAATACGCAGCTTACGGGTAAGAATTTAAAGCGATCGCAGGTGGAGTTTGATCAGAGCACGGGTCAGCCGCAGGTGGCGCTGACGTTTGATGACCAGGGTCGCCAGCTGTTCGCCGAGTTGACCAAGCAAAATATTGGTAAGCCGATTGCTATTTTCCTCGATGGTCAGGCTATTAGCGTACCCACGGTGCAGACGGCAATTACCGAAGGCCGTGCCGTTATCACCGGGGACTTCGGGCTAAAGGAGGCTAAGCTGCTGGCACAGCGGCTTAATGCTGGCGCATTACCAGTGCCAATTACGCTCGTTAGTCAGCAGACGGTTGGTCCAACCCTAGGTAAGGTGTCGGTGCAGCAAAGCCTTATTGCTGGCCTGCTTGGTCTATTAGCTGTTTCGTTATTCATGCTGCTGTACTATCGCCTGCCTGGTTTATTGGCCGTGGTTGCGTTAATCGCCTACGCTCTAGTTTCTATGGCGATTTTTGAGGTCTGGCCAGTAACGCTGACCTTGGCTGGTATTGCCGGCTTTATTCTGTCTATTGGCATGGCCGTGGACGCCAATGTACTTATTTTCGAGCGGCTGCGAGAAGAGCTGCGCGCTGGTAAGCCCATGGCTCTAGCAGTGGAGGATAGCTTCAGCCGTGCCTGGTTGGCGATTCGCGATTCTAACGTCAGCTCGCTTATTACCTGTCTCATCCTGGCTTGGTTCGGCACAGGCATTGTGAAGGGCTTTGCTATCACCTTAGCTATTGGTATTGTCGTCAGTATGTTTACCGCTATTGGCCTTACCCGTACGCTTATGCGCGTGGTGTTTAGCGGCCGCTGGCAGGCAAAGCGGTGGCTTATTGGAATTCGCTAATTTTTATGTACCGTATTATTCAAACCAGGAAGTGGTGGTTAAGTATTAGCATCTTAATGGTAGCTGCTAGTCTGGCCGTGCTTTTTACGCGTGGTTTAAGTTTGGGGCTAGATTTTACTGGTGGCAGTTTGATGGAGGTGCGATACAGTAGTGAGCGGCCAAGTGTTGAGATGGTTCAGCAGCAACTAGCACCCGTTAATCTTGCGAATCTTACGGTACAACCAAGCGACAGCGACCGTTACATTATTCGTGCAGCTAGTATGGATGAGCCGACGCACCAAGTGGCATTAGCTGCGTTGCGTGGGCAGGAGGGGACTTCGGTGGATGAGCTTCGCTTTGATTCGGTTGGCCCTACCATCGGCGTTGAGTTACAGCGCAAGGCAATTTGGGCTATCCTTGGAGTTATCCTCGCGATTGTGCTGTACCTCACCTATGCTTTTCGTGGCGTAAATAAACCAGTACCGTCGTTTCAGTATGGCTTAGCCGCGGCAGTGGCACTAGTGCACGATGTAATAATTTGCCTAGGCGCGTTTGCTTTTGTGTCACAGTTTACTGGCTGGCAGGCCGATAGTTTACTTGTTACAGCCATGCTTACCGTGCTTGGCTTCTCGGTGCACGATACAATTGTTACCTTTGATCGTTTGCGCGAGAATTTGCGGCACCACGTCGGCGGTACGTTTGAGGATATTGTAAACGCCAGCGTTAATCAGACTATTGTTAGATCGCTAAACACTTCATTAACTACAGTTCTAGTCGCTGTTGTTATTATGCTGTTCGGCGGCGCTAGTATACGGCCGCTAGCCTTTGTTATGAGTGTCGGTATTATTGTTGGTACCTATTCGTCAATATTTATCGCTAGCCCAGTTCTACTGTGGGCCAGCCGACGGTATTTGCAGCCGCGATAGTGGGGGAGAATTGTATTTTTTATGGCCCGGTAATTCAGCCGGGCCTGTTGTGGATAGTCTAGCTTGACGCTTAAAACATACTATGGTACTGTGCGCAATATCACATATATCTATGGCTGAAAACAAGGAAAACTCCATTCTCGATCGGGTACTTTCTAGCCAGCAAGAGTCGTTGGCTAAGGATTTAAATCCGTACGAAATTATTATCAAACTTGGTCAAGGTTTAAGCCCACGTGAGCGTGAGGTTATTCACCTGCGTTTTGGTTTGGGTAAGAACCCTAAACCGCAGACGCTAGACGCGATTGGCCAACAGTATAAAATTACCCGCGAGCGTGTACGGCAGATTGAGGCTTCGGCATTACGCAAACTGCGTCAGGCCGACGAGCGTGAGGGTTTAGTCGGGCCACTCGGTGTGGTATCACGGCGCGTGCTCGAGCAGCACGGTGGACTTATGCCCGAGGAAATGGGTCTTGACCGTGTCTTGGGTCAGCAATCTTCGGTACGCGAGCAGCGTGCCGCGGCGTTAATGCTTATCGATAAGCTAGTGGATGAGGTGGAGCGTCTGCGTTACCGCGACGAGTTGCACCCTTCATGGCGGCTAGCCGCAACTACTTGGGAGTTTATCGAAAAGACCCTTGGAGCACTGCACAGCGTTATTACTACCTTGGGTGAGCCAAAGACAATGGAGGATATCCTAACCGCCGTAAAGGGTCATGCGCACTACCAGGAGCACGGCGATAAGCTAAGTGATGACGCCGTGGAGTCGTATATGCGCGCCAGCAACAAGTTACGCATGAATCCGTACGGCGAGTGGGGTCTGGCCGACTGGAAGACAGTCAATCCACGCCGCATGAGCGACAAGATCTATCTAGTATTAAAGAAGAATGGCAAGCCCATGCACTTCACCGATATTGCCAAGGCTATTAACGAAACTGGTTTTGATCATAAGACGGCTTACCCCGCCACGGTGCATAACGAGTTGATCCTCGATTCAAAATATGTCCTAGTTGGCCGCGGCACCTATGCTCTTAGCGAGTGGGGCTACCTGCCGGGCGTGGTAGCGGATGTTATCGAGCGCGTTATGCGCGATGCAGGCGAGCCGTTGACTAAGGACGAGATTGTGGAGCGTGTGCTAAAGCAGCGCGTGGTTAAGTCGTCCACAGTTGCCCTGGCTTTAATGAACCGGAAGCGTTTTACTAAGCTTCCCGGTAGCCGCTATCGTCTGGTAGAATCTAAGTAAGAGCCTAAGTAGTTTCCCCCCTCCTTCGCCGTAGGCTTCGGAGGGGCTGCGCCCTCTAACTGGGGAACAAATGGACATCGTCATCGATCCGCAAAAGATAATTCATTTCCTCGACCAGCCGCTGTACGTTCTAGTTTGGATCACATTCATTCACGGCGGGTGGGTAGCGGTATTAGCTGCGCTGGGCACAGGTTGGTTTGAGTACCGCAAACACAATAAGCAGCATGAGTTTTTTAAGAATACTGCCCAGGTCTGCTTGGCTATAGATGTGCCGCGCGAGAATACGCAAAGCCTGCGCGCCGCCGAGCTAATGTTCACCTCGTTGTGGGGTGTGCTTGGACCTGGTAATAAGTGGGAACAGAATTGGGAGGGTAAAATCCAGCTCGGCTTTAGCGTTGAGCTGGTGAGCGTCGAGGGCGCCATTCAGTACGTCGTGCGCACGCCAGTAAAGTATCGCACCATCGTCGAGTCTGCTATCTACGGCCAGTACCCCGACGCCGAGATAACCGAGGTGCAGGATTACATGGCCGCGGTGCCAGCCGATGCCTGGAAGCTAGAGTCGCCTTACAAAATTTGGGGCACGCAGGCGGAGTTTAGTAAGCACAACGCCTACCCCATTCGTACCTACGCCGCTTTTGAGAACGACATGGTTCCAGACGAGCGCCTAGTGGATCCAATAGCGCCAGTGCTAGAGGCAATGAGTCGCTTGGGTCCAGGCGAGTTATTGGCTATCCAGTACGTAATCCGCCCGCTTGGCGACAGCTGGCAGCACAACGCGGCTAAGGTCCTTAAAAAGCTTATTGGCGAAAAGGTTGTGTCTAAGGAGCACCTGGGCGATAAATTTATCTCCGGCAGTATTAAGGGTCTTGGCGCCCTAGGTAACGTGGTGATGCCTAGCACTGCCGGTAAGCCGGCTGATAAAAAAGAGAAGGCAAATAAGCTGGGCCAGCTTACTCCAGGTACCATGGACGCGGTTAAGGCGATTGAGCGCAAGCTAGGTAAGACATGTTTTCAGGCGCGCGTGCGTCACATCTATATTGCTCGTAAGGAGTCATACAACAAGGTGCATGGTGTGCAGACGTTTTGGGGTGCTATGCGCGCCTTGGCCGCGCCCGACCTTAACGCCCTAAGGCCGCACGGCAAGTTTACCACCGAAGTTTTTCACTGGTTCGTTAATACGCGAATTACCAAACGCCGTCGCTGGATTTTGCATGCCTTCCGCGACCGTAGCTACTTCTTAGGCACTGGCTGGCTTGTGCTTTCGGTTGAGGAGCTAGCAACGCTATGGCACTTCCCGTTGATAACGGTTAAGACGCCAATGTTGCGCCGCGCCGGCTCGCGCAAGGGCGAGGCACCATCAGACTTAGTGTCTTCGGTAGCGGCGGCCGGTGTAATGCTCGGCGCGGCGCCCGAGCCGGTTATAGTACCGACCGAAGTACCATTGGATTTAGACGATAAATCGTTCGAGCAGGAGTTTGCTTTAGGTAGTAAGCCGCCATTGCTTGGTACGGCTCCAGCCTCACTACCTACGCCGCCGATTCCGGTTGAGCATCCCACCCCCGAGCAGGAGCCCTTGCCCGCAGGCAGCCCGCCGCCGAATTTACCTATTGCCTAAAGTTTCTATGGAGCAACGACAGGATTTAAACGTCTTCGGCTTTACTAACTACCGCAATCAGCAGGTTCGGTTTGGTATAAAGACGGATGATCGCCGCCGCCATATGTATATCTTAGGTAAAAGTGGTACCGGTAAATCCACGGTGATGGAGAATATGATTATTCAGGATATCCGCGCTGGACGTGGCGTGGCAGTTATTGACCCGCACGGTGATTTGGTCGAAAAGGTGGTGCGGTTTATTCCCCCAGAGCGAATAAATGACACCATCTACTTTAACCCCTACGACGTTGATTTTCCCATCGCCTTCAACGTCATGGAGCAAGTGGATCGCACTAATCAGGCTTTGGTAGCGTCCGGCCTGGTTGGGGTATTTAAAAAGCTGTGGGCAGATAGCTGGGGTCCGCGTTTGGAGTACATTCTCCGCAACGCAATTTTAGCTTTGCTCGAGTACCCTGGTAGCACCTTACTGGGCGTGCCGCGTTTGTTCGTGGATACAGATTTCCGTAAGCGTGTCATTGGTACAATTACCGACCCGGTAGTTAAGGCGTTCTGGGAAGTCGAATATGCCAAATATAGCGCCCAGTTCGCCGTGGAAGCAGTGGCGCCTATCCAAAATAAAGTCGGCCAGTTTTTATCCATGGCCTTAGTGCGCAATATCATTGGCCAGGTGCGCAGCAGCATTGACCTGCGGCAGGTAATGGACGGCAAGAAGATTCTACTCATGAACCTATCGAAAGGGCGCATTGGCGAGGATGCTTCGGCTTTACTGGGCTCGATGTTAATCACCAAGCTACAACTAGCGGCCATGAGCCGGGTGAACGTGGCCGAGGGCGCGCGCAACGATTTTTACCTCTACGTTGATGAGTTTCAAAATTTTGTAACTGACAGCTTTGCCGGCATCCTATCCGAGTCGCGTAAGTATCGTTTGTGCCTTACCTTGGCTCACCAGTACGTGGGGCAGCTAACGCCGGGTGCTAGCACTACCATCCGCGACGCGGTATTCGGCAACGTAGGCACCATGGCCGTGTTCCGCGTAGGCGCCGAGGATGCCGAATTTTTAAAAACCGAGTTCGAGCCCACCTTTATGCCGCAGGATCTGGTGAATTTGCCCAACTTTAATATGTACCTCAAGTTAATGATCGATGGCATAACTTCGCAGCCGTTTTCGGCTACTTCGTTGCCGCCATTTAAGCTAGAGGAGGCACCTGGTGTTTACGAGACAGTGGTTAAAGTGAGTCGTGAGCGTTACGCTACCCCGCGCGAGCAGGTGGAAGAGAAAATTATTCGTTGGAGCGAGAGCGCGTTGCAGCAGGCAGGCGCGGAGGCAGCGTCAGGATCATCGCGTCGTGAACAACGTGTGCCACCTGGTCCGCGCTTTGAGGCGGTGTGCGACAGCTGTAGCAAGCCAACTACGACGCCGTTTCCCCCTGACCCGAACCGACCTGTATTTTGCCCCGACTGTCTGCGTTTATTTCGTGCCGGAAAAATTGCCGCGCCCCAAAAGCGCCCTGCGGCTACACCCGTTATCGCCCCAGTAGGGGAGAGCGCTGCACCAGCTCGTCCACGGGCTGAACCTAGTGCGCGTTTTACCGCGCCGCCATCGCAGAATGCTACCCAGGCTCCGGTTATCGCTACGCCACCGCCAGTTTCATTAGCCGATGCGCTGCAGCAACCGATAACTACCTTTAGTGGACGAATCATTACTCCGTCCCCCCGGCCGCAGGTAGCAGCTGGTGACCTAGAGCCAGGGGAGGATGTGGATGTTACACTTGATTGACAGGACTAATTCGATCTGGTAAGCCTTAGATATAAGGGTCAGTTTTCCACATATCTAGAGTAGAGTTAATTTTGAGTATATTAGCCACTTTTAAGGTAATTTCATATGAATACACGTAAGTTTATGGCGCTTGTGGTAGCAGCTGCTGTGGTCGTCAGCAACCTTGCCATTAGCGTTTCAGGGGTCAAAGCAGT
>CAYZDG010000014.1:3135-11278 GCA_964477165.1 uncultured Gammaproteobacteria bacterium | reverse complement strand
CCAAAATTAAGGGAAAGTGAGATTGAGCATGGAAAAAAGAAAATTTCCGGATGGTGCTTGGCCCGTGAGAGAAATCCTGGAGCAAGCCTGCGACGAGCAGTTGCAGGAGTTCCGGGATAAGTGCAAAAGCAACCCGGATTTCGATTGGGATCTGACGGCCAACGGCATCGGATTCGACCACGGCACGGCTTGGTCGGTGCGTTCCGCCCGAACCGGACACGTAATCGAGCCATACGTGATAATTAACAACGGCAGCATGTGGTACATTGGCCAGTATGTCGCTTCGGGCGGCCGTTCGGTAACGGTGGTTCCCATGCGGCGCCGGGGCGGCGGGATGCAGGTGGCAGTGGTGTTCCAGGTGCGGGCTCAAGCCAATACTCCGGAGCATCCCGATTGTCATATTATGGCGGGAATGGCGCGCGGTGCAGGACACGAGGGCGAGAGTCTCGCCGCTGCTGCTCGACGGGAGGCCATGGAAGAAACAGGTCTTGAAGTCGAGGGAGAACTCATCGAGCTGGCTCACCTTTACCATGACGCTAATCTGGTCAAGGGTGGCTTTGGAACCTTCGCGGCCTTTATGGTCGAGCCACAGGAGGGCGTTGAACTCGACGCCTCCGAGAAGATTCTGAAGGTGGAGTGGATGACCTTGCCTCAGCTGATGCAAGGCTGGGCCGATGGCGTTACCGAAGAATATTTCGGTGAGCGCGGCATGCTGAAGGTTAACTGGGGCGGCAGCCTCGAATTCGATCCAATCCGGCTCGCAATCGCTCGGGTCCCCGAGCTTTGTGTAGCCTACGGCGAGGCGTGCATGGAGCACGCCGCGTGGCTTAGTCGCCAATAGCGCAGAATGCAACTTATAACCCCGACCACAAGGCCGGGGTTATTCATATTCACCGGCCATGAGGAGAGTCCCATATCTAGATACTACTCGGCATCTGTGGCTTTTGACGTTCTGGCTCAATTCTGCTTTAGTTACTGCCTATATGGCAGAACAGCCTACTACTACGCCTGTAGCTGACGAGCCACAGGCTATACTCATTACCGGCGGCGCCGGGTTCATTGGCAGCAACGTGCTGCGCCACCTGTGGCGGCAATTTCCTCGTACGCGTTTTCACGTGCTTGATTTACTCACCTATGCCGGCGATATTAAGAATATCGAGGACGAGGTGCATGCTGATCCGCGGTTTACCTTCTGGTATGGTGACGTGCGTAACAGCCGGCTGGTAGATAAGCTCGTGGGCCAGTGCGACTACATTATCCACTTTGCTGCCGAGACACACGTGGCGCGATCCATCTACGATGACATCAAATTTTTCGAGACGGACGTGCTGGGCACTCAGACATTAGCGAACGCGGTACTGCGCCACCGAGATACAGTGAAGCGTTTTATTCATATATCCACCAGTGAAGTCTACGGCACAGCTCGTACCGAAAGCATGGCCGAAGATCATCCACTGGAGCCACAAAGTCCATATGCCGCGGCTAAGGCCGGGGCAGACCGATTGGTGTACTCATATATCATTACCTACGGCATCCCGGCGGTTATTGTACGGCCATTTAATATCTTTGGACCGTATCAACACCTCGAGAAACTTATTCCACGTTTTATTACCAGCGCGGTGTTAGGCGAGCCTATGACCATTCATGGCACGGGCGAAAGCATGCGCGATTACAATTATGTATCCAATGTGGCCGAGGCCATGGAATTGCTACTGCGAGCTTCATCTGAACAGGTTGATGGTGAGGTGTTTAATTTAGGCACAACCGAGCCTCGATCGATTCTCGATATTGCTCGAGCAATAACTAAACTCATTCCTACCGCATCTAAGGAACAGCGATTTAATCCCTACACTGTTAATATTGGCGATAGGCCCGGGCAGGTATTTAAGCATGTGGCCAATACCGATAAAGTTAAAAAGCGCCTAGACTGGCAACCAACAATTGGTTTTGATGAGGGTATGCGTCGCACGGTCGAATGGTATTTAGCTAATCGATATTGGTGGCAGCCAAAGGTTTGGATGCGGCATGTGCCCATACTTACTGTCGACGGTAAAGTAGAGCTGCATTAGCAATATTATGGAAGGACCAATTTTGGTTACGGGCGCGGGTGGTTTTGTGGGTGCGAATCTAGTTCGAAAGCTACACGCGGATGGAGTCAATGTTCACGCTGTTGTACGTCTTGGTGGACAGCGATGGCGGTTGCAAAATCTAACGGGCATTACCTTACACGCCGTTGATATTTCTGATCGGACATCGGTTCAGGAACTTGTGGCCGAGGTCAAGCCACGTACTGTTTTTCACCTCTCGCATTACGGCGGTAATAGGGGCGAGGATGATGATGAACAGATTCGTAGAGTTATCATCGACGGCACTGCTAATTTGTATGGAGCCTGCCAGCAGTTGGTGGATGCGCCGATGATAGTGCACACCGGCAGCTCATCAGAGTATGGCGTTAAGACAGAGCCTATGACCGAGGATATGGTGCTACAACCGAACACTACCTACGGGTGCGCCAAGGCTTGGGCCACGCTGTTTGGACAGCACCTGGCGCGAGAGCGCGGTATGCCTCTAGTAACACTGCGTTTATTCTCGGTTTACGGTCCATACGAGTCAGTCTACCGCCTGGTACCGGCGGTTACTTTGGCGTGCCTGCGTCATAGTAAGCCGCAGTTATCTAGCCCCGCGGCGCAGCGTGATTTTGTACATGTTGATGACGTTATTCACGCTCTCGTATCCGCTGCCGAGCGCGCTAATGAGCTAAAGGGTGAGATTATTAATGTTGGCACTGGTGTTCAATCCACCGTGCAACAGGCAGTGGAGCTCATCGTTAAGAATTCAGGCAGCGATGTCACGCTCGAGTGGGGGAGCGCGGCTGGACGCAGCTTTGATCGTCCTAACCCCTGGGTGGCGGATATTACTAAGGCACAGGCTCGGCTTGACTGGAAAGCTACACGAAGCCTGGCTGATGGCATTAAATCAACGGTACAATGGTTCTATGAAAACCAGGCGCTCTACCCAGCCTAAGCTTACCCCAGCTGTTATAGCGAAGCTGCGAGCTATCGCGCGGCGAGCGAGGCGGCAGGTCGCTAGCACAGCCTGTGCTAGTGGTTCGTGCCACATTGCCTCGTCGTTGTCGCCCATTGATCTACTAGTTAGCTTGTACTTCCGAATTCTTAATATTAGTCCAAAGCACTCGAATGATCCGTTACGGGATCGTTTCATTTTTAGTAAGGGTCACGGTGGCCTAGGTCTTTACTCTGTGCTGGCCGAGGCTGGATTTTTCCCTCACTCCTATCTTAAACGATATGGCAAAGACGGCAGTAAACTGGCTGTGCATCCGGTCCGTGGTTCAGTGCCCGGCATCGAAGCTACTACTGGCTCACTTGGCCATGGCTTACCCATGGGTCTTGGTCTAGCATTGGCAGCCCGCCGTGACCGTCAGGCTTGGCGTAGCTTTGTGCTGATGAGCGACGGCGAGTGTGATGAGGGTGCTAATTGGGAGGCAATAATGCTTGCTGGCCATTTAAGTCTAGATAACCTAGTGGCAATTGTTGATTATAATAAGCTTCAGGGTTTTGGTAGAACCGAGGAGGTTTTGAACTTAGAGCCGTTTGGTGCCAAGTGGCGAGCCGCGCGTTGGGCTACAGTAGAAATTGACGGCCACGATTTTTCGGCGATAGAAGTTGCCTTGCGCCGTATACCACATGCAAAGGGTAAGCCCACCGTTGTAATTGCTCATACAATCAAGGGCAAGGGCGTGCCCTACATGGAGAACACTCTAGCCTGGCACTACCTAAATGTTAAACCGGATGATTTGGAAAAGACCCTAGCCATGATTCACTAGTATGCGTACAGCTTTTGTTAAAGCCATAACCGAGATCGCGGCCGCCGATAAAAACGTGTGGTTACTTACGGGCGACCTAGGCTTTTCGGTGTTTGAGGATTTTATTAGGCGCTTCCCTAAGCAGTACCTAAACGTCGGCGTGGCCGAGCAAGATATGGTCGGCGCCGCCGCTGGCCTAGCACTCGCGGGCAAAAAGGTATTCTGTTATTCAATTTCAACATTTGCTTCAATGCGTGCCTATGAGCAAATTCGTAACGACGTGTGTTATCAGAACCTCCCTGTTTTTATTATGGGTGGTGGCAGCACATTTAGTTATAGCACGTTCGGTTGCACCCACTTTCCCCTTGAGGACCTAGGTATATTGCGTATTTTACCCAACATGGCTGTAGTCTGCCCTGGAGATCCAGGCGAGGTTGCAGCATTAGTTAAGCAAATCTACCGACGCAAGGGTCCAGCTTATATGCGTATGGCTAAGCGCGGAGAGCCCATTGTCACCCGTCCGGCCACGCCAGCAATTAAACTCGGACGCGCCTCCATGGTTCTTAAAGGAGATGACGCCACAATCATCGCGACTGGACGGCAATTACCGAACGCAGTTGCTGCGGTAGTAATTTTAAAAGACAAAGGCTATAACTGTGGTGTGCTAAGTATGCATACAATTAAGCCTTTTGATGCTGCCTCGGTTCGATTGGTAAGTCGACGCGGCAAGCCAATAGTTACAGTTGAGGAGCACCTTCTTATTGGTGGACTTGGGTCAGCCGTCGCCGAAGTAATAGCCGAGACGGGGCGAGTAGTTTCGTTTAAGGCGATGGGTGTTGCTGACGAGTTCCCCAGCGGCGTCGGTAGTCAGGATTACTTTTTAAAGCGTTATCATCTCACACCTAAGGGTATAGCTGCTGCAGTGATTAGCCTTATTAAGGCACGACGATGAAAATTAAGGTAGTTATTCTCATTAACGAGTTATTGCGCGGTGGAGCGCAGCGCATCGTGGTTGATATTGCGCGTGGCCTTGATAAGGAACAATTTGATTTGCATGTAACTTTTTTAAAAGCCGAGAATGTATTTCCGGCTGAGACAAAGTCGTTGCTTAATGAGCTACTAATGACTGGAGTGAAGGTAACCTCACTCGGCGGTCGTCAGCGCTTTAGCCTGTCTGAATTTGAGAGCCTGCGTAAATATCTTCGTCACGAAAAGCCCGACGTATTGCACACCTTTTTACCATACGCTGGTACCGTGGGCAGGCTAGTTGCTCGCGCCGCCGGAGTTCGCGCCATTATTAGCACCCAATGCAACGTCCCGGTAGCCTATACACCAAAGGTATTTTGGCTAGATAAACTAACTCTGCCCCTAGCTACGGCCTGGACAGCGGCGACTGAGGGTATTGAGCAGAGCTATGGTCAGTCAGTGGCGTACCTTTCATCTGCGGCCTGGCAGTCGGGTCGGAGGCACTTCACTATTGTGGCGGGTGTTGATCCAGTTGCAATTCAGGCCGCGGTGAATAAAGTAGATCGAATGGCTAAACGAGCCGAGTTAGGAATTCCGGCAACAGCGACACTTGTAACAATGACAGCCCGGCTGATTTCCTGGAAGGGTCATAGTGATGTTGTTGACTCCTTAGCGCATCTACCCGCTACAGTGCACGTTGCGTTTATAGGTTGGGGACCACTTCACGAGACGCTAACTAATCGCGCTACAGCATTAGGTGTGGCTGACCGCGTTCATTTTTTGGGGTCGCGTTCGGATGTGTATGAGATTCTAGCAGCGAGCGATTTGTACGTGCAGGCTCATTCGGTAGCGCCTAATGGCGAGGTTTGGCGCGGGCCTAACACCGCGCAAATGGAAGCTGCGGCTGCTGGGGTCCCCATGGTCAGTACCGCCGTTCCATTAGTCGAGGAGTTGGTGCGGGACGGGGTGACAGGAAAGCTTACGCCGACTAATGATCCAGTCCACATGGCAGCCTCGATTCAATGGCTAATGGATCACCCGGCTGAGGCGCAACAAATGGCCGCGGCTGCCAAGGCTCTGGTTGCCGAGCGCTACTCGCTGCGGGCCATGGTGGCGCAGTATGGCGAGCTTTACGGGTACGTTGCCGCACGGTAGCATTAGTATTTGTATGGCCGAAAATCAACCATTTACACCAGGAAAGGATTGGCTGTGGTACAGCCGTGCCGTGTACGGCGAGCGCGAGATCGCGGCCGTGCTAGAGTCGCTTAACAGCGATTGGCTAGTACCAGGGGAGTATAGCCGGCGCTTTGAGGAGGCAGTGGCAAAAAAGTTTGGCCAAGGCTTTGGTTTATTTGTTAATTCGGGTTCCTCCGCTAACCTTATAGGTACTCAGGTTTTAAATCTGCCCCGTGGCGGTGAGGTTGTCACCCCAGCCTGCACGTTCGCCACGACCATAAATCCACTGTTGCAACTGGGATTAGTACCAGTTTTTGTCGACGTGGAGTTTGATACCTTTAATAGTAATTTGGATGCTGTTGAAGCGGCGATAACCGAGAAGACAGTAGCGTTATGTATCCCACACATTATGGGCAACCTAAACGATGTTCGCCGGTTGCGACAAATTGCTGACGCGCATAAATTGGCATTTATCGAGGATAGCTGTGACACCATTGGTGGCAGCATAAACGGCGAGCCGACCGGCAAGTATGCCGATGTTACCACTACCAGCTTCTACGCTTCGCATATTATGACCGCTGCTGGTGGCGGCGGCATGGTGATGTTTAAGACCAAGGAGCAGCAAGAGGCGGGTAAGATTTTGCGTGACTGGGGCCGCGCCCTGCCCGAGCATTTTGATGAGGATATTAACAAGCGGTTAAGTTTCACCCTGGATGGCGTGCCTTATGATGGCAAGTTTGTGTTTACCAATTTTGGTTATAACCTTAAGCCCATCGACCTCATGGCTGCCTTTGGCTTGGTGCAACTCGAGCGACTTGAGGAGTTTTATGCCATTCGTAAGGCTAATTTTGCCGTGCTTAAGGAATTCTTTAGCGCCTACCCGCAGCACTTTTTGCCGGCGCGAGAACTACCCGGCGCTGATGTGCGCTGGCTCTCGTATCCAATTATTATCCGCGAGGATTCGCCCATTCAACGCAATGAGATGATGCGCTTTTTGGAAGGTAATAAAATTCAGACACGCGTACTCTTCTCGGGAAATATCTTACACCATCCAGCCTACACCAACATTCCACATCGCGTTTATGGCAGCCTAGATAATTCGGAGAAGATTCTTCGGCAGTGCTTACTAATTGGCTGTCACCACGGTTTACGACAAGAGCACCTGAATTATTTAAAGGAAACGCTGTCGCGGTTTCTTAGTCAGTACTAACTATGGAGTGTCCTGTGGCCTGCCACTTATGCGGTGCTAGTAATACCTGCAAGCTAATTGAGAGCATAACCAAGCCAGTAACAGATCTTTACCACTGTACTAGCTGCGACGGCCAATTCTGGTGGCCGGTTAAAAATCCTGGAGCTGATTGGTACGAGCAAACGTACTCTGGCCGCAACGATAACCCGGCGCAGCACCTGGGCTGGAATCACTATCAGTTTTTAAACGAGCCAATAGAGCCCGGCACATTACTTGATGTTGGCTGCGGTATTGGACATTTAATGGCCGAGGCGCGAGGTAGGGGCTGGCAGGTTTGGGGTTTAGATTTTGACGAGGACGCGGTTAAGGCCGCGGCCGAGCAGTATAACATTACAACTGTGGCCACGCAGAGTATGGAGCAATTTTCTGCCGCTAATCCAGGGCGGCAATTTAAGGTAGTAACCGCGTTTGAGGTCCTAGAGCACATGGACGACCCGCGTAGCTTTATTGGCGATATTTTATCCTTGACTCAGCCCGGTGGACATATTGCGATTAGCGTGCCTTATCGGAATGCGCCAATTTGGATTCGCCCGCATGATTACCCACCTCGGCATCTGACGCGTTGGAATCGCACAGCCATAATGAACTTTCTTAATGGCAGCGGACTCGAGGTTGTACATGCGCGCCGCGGCGCAGTAACACTAGAACGCCTACTGATGCGCTTTAAATTTGCTGCAGGTCGGTTTGGCAGCCTTGGTATGGTCAAGCAGGCGAGATCTAAACTCGGTTCAGCCGCACCAACGGTAGCTGGGTCGCTGAAGTTGCAATGTCTTCGCCGCGCGGCTCGGCTAAAGGACTGGGTATTATTCGGTTTACCAGCTATTGGCTACTGGGTATACCTGTGGGCGAGGCGGCGACATTACAACGCCCTGTACGTTTTGGCTCGTAGGAAGCCATGAGGTCACGCGTGATTATTGGGGTTGCGGCGG
>CAYZDG010000014.1:0-3125 GCA_964477165.1 uncultured Gammaproteobacteria bacterium | reverse complement strand
CGTAACGCCGCATCTGGGCACGGGGTAACACTGGACGGCATCCACTTAACTAACGGCTTTCATCCACTGTGGATGGCGCTGCTAGTCTTGCTGTATCGACTATTGCCCGCTGTGTCGGTAGTGCCGACTGCGTTAATTATCAGCGCCCTATGCGGCGCAGCCACAGTTGCGCTTGTCGGTCGTCTTCTGGTGCGTTGGGGTGTATCAAACGGATGGCTTACGCTCTGTCTAGGACTATTAGTATTAAACCCGTGGTTGACGCTGCAATGGGTTAATGGTTTAGAGACGAGCGTAGCCTGTCTACTACTGGTCGCGACATGGGTTTATGCCGACCGCGTGATCCGTGAGAATACGCTTTTTTTGCGGCAGGCGGTGATTATCTCCGCACTGGCCAGCCTAGCTGCGCTTGGTAGAACAGATTTTGCCATTGCCTTAGCTCCGATATTGGTTTATGTGTGGTGGCGGTTATGGCGGGGGAGCACGCGTCGTCTAGTTAGCGCTATAGGCTACGGCAGCCTTATGGCCGGAGTGGTTTTGATCATTCAAGCACCGTGGCTGGCCTGGAACTGGCACACTTTTGGTACGTTGATGCAGTCCAGCGGCTCCTCGTTTTCGTTTGTTAACCACCAGTTGCTGTACAACGTACATGCTAATGATCTGCTGACTAATATCAAGGGAGCCATTTTGGGTTTGTGGAACTCCGGCGGCCTAGTTTTTTACGCCCTTGTTTCCCCGTTGATCTACGCTCTGGTTTTGGGAATCACCGCACTCTGGCGTAAGCGGCAGGCTCTGACATTTAAGTTGCCAGGGGGGTCATTTATTGCCTTGGCCGGTATAGGCGTCGTGTTGCTATTTGCCGTTCACGGGGCTATTCGTTGGGCCTACCGGCCATGGTATGCCGCGCCAATCATTCTAATATTCGTTTTATTCATTGGTTACTGCAGCCGCGGCCTGCCTCGCCTGCCGATACCCCGTAAATTAGTCGTTACCCTAGTTGTGTTAGGCATTGCCAGTTTTGGTCTAGCAACGCCTCGGGTGCTGGCCGAGTACAATTCGCAGCAAAAAATGTACGAGGTGGCTCAATGGATTAACACTAACGTTCAGGCAAACGAAAAAGTAGCTGCCTTTAACAGCGGTATCTACGCCTATTTTAGTGATCGGCAGATTATAAATCTGGACGGCCTGGTTAACAACAGTGCCGCTACAGAGCTGCGTAACAAGAATCTTCACGATTACGTATTGGCCGAGGGTGTGAGTTATATCATTGATTTTGATATATCGGTTAACTATCGCTATGCCTGGGCCTGGGGTGGTAAGACGGCGCTGGCTGATTTGCCTGTTATAGCAACTTTTGACGGTGGCCAACGAAACGGCACAATTCGAGTTTACGACCTGCGTTAGACCAGTTACGCGGCCTATTGCCCCGAGCGGCGAATAATTCTAATCTAGATTCCTATATGGCTAAACGAGCGCTAATAACCGGCATCACTGGCCAGGACGGTTCCTACCTGGCTGAATTATTGCTTAGTAAGGGGTATCAAGTATTTGGGCTTATGCGCCGTGTTAGCGTGCCAACACTGCAGCGTATCCGTCATATCTTGGATCAAGTAACCCTAATTCAGGGTGATCTTATTGACCAGCTGTCGCTTATTAACGCGGTTGAGGAGGTGCAGCCTGATGAGGTTTATAACCTCGGCGCGATGTCGTTTGTACCTGTGTCTTTTCGCCAGCCAATACTAACTGGCGAGTATACCGCCCTAGGCGCGTTAAGGTTATTGGAGGCAGTGCGATTAGCAAGGCCAAGCGCGCGGTTCTATCAGGCCTCGTCGTCCGAGATGTTTGGGCGGGCTGTTGAGGTGCCACAAAGCGAACATACGCCTTTCTATCCTCGGTCGCCTTATGGCACATCTAAGGTGTTCGCTCACTGGGCCACTATTAACTACCGTGAGTCGTATGATATGTACGCCGTCAGTGGTATTTTATTTAACCATGAGTCGCCGCGGCGCGGTTCGGAGTTTGTTACGCGCAAAGTAAGCTTAGCCGTATCACGCATTGCCTTGGGTCTGCAGGATGAATTGGTTATGGGTACGCTGGAGCCAAAGCGAGATTGGGGCTACGCGCCGGAGTACGTAGAGGCTATGTGGCGCATGTTGCAGCAGCCCGATGCTGATGACTATGTCATTGCAACAGGCGAAACGCACAGCGTCCGCGAGCTGGTTGCCTGCGCCTTTGCCGCCGTTGGTATCGAAGATTGGGAAAGGCTTGTGCGCATCGACCCAAGCCTAGCCCGGCCTAACGAGGTTGAGCTGCTTTTAGGTGATCCGCGCAAGGCCGAGCAGCAGCTTGGTTGGCAGGCCAGTACCAGGTTTGCCCAGCTGGTTCAGCTTATGGTAGCCGCGGACCTAGATATGCTTAAGCAGAATCCATCGTTCGAGCCGGCATTCAATGGGTGACCCTGTTGTTGTTATTGGCGGCGGCGTATCGGGTTTAGCCTGCGCTCGGGCGCTGGCCGGAGCAGGCGTGCCAGTAATGGTGCTAGAAGCCGAGCAGCGGCTTGGTGGTTTGGCGGCCAGCTTTGAGTATGGCCAACGGCGCTACCCCTTAGGTTACCACCAAATTTTGCCCAGCGACGCGCACCTGCGCAGTATGCTCGACGAATTAGAGCTTACGCCTAAGGTCTGTTGGGGTAGTAGCCAATTGAATTTTTTTCTTCATGGTAAGGAGTACAATCTAATAAACCCGCTCGATTTTATTCGGGCGCCGCTGACATGGTCGGCTAAACTTGGATTCATTAGGTTAATGTCGCGATGCTTTGCCACTAGAAACTGGAGCGTATGGGAGCAGGTACCGGCTAGTGACTGGTTAAAGCGGTGGGGTGGTGTGGCAGTGCTGCGCGAGGTTTTTACGCCACTTGTAGACATGAAGTATGGGCTTGGCCCCGAGCGCCTAAGCGCCGCGTGGCTCGGCAGCCGTTTAAGCAATAGGGAGGGTAGCTCCCGCTTCGGCTATATGCCGAACGCCGATTGGACCGACGAGCTTGTCACTGCTCTACATCATAGTGTTTTGGAGCGAGGTGGTGAGGTGCGGCAAGCACGCCCAGTAGCGGGAATTGTAGTTGATAATGG
>CAYZDG010000013.1:0-11568 GCA_964477165.1 uncultured Gammaproteobacteria bacterium | reverse complement strand
ATTGCAACGTCTCTACGTGACGTGGTTCATTGATAACGATAACCCCATGCACATGATTGGGCATAATCACAAACGCATCCAATGCGACGTTTGGTCGTAGGCGAGCGGTGCGTCGCCATTCATTGCGGACGATTCTACCCGCGGGAGATAGGCGCATTTTATTGTCCCGGATTTCCCCGAAATGATATTCGCGTCCCTTGGTGCAGATCGTTACGAAATACCACCCCGACGACCCATAATCCCATCCTTGCCATCGTGCGGATGGAATACGGTATTTATTATGGAATAGGGTGGGGTTAAATGAATACGACATAGGCCAGCGATGCTGACCCACTACTATTATATCATGTTGGCATAATTCACCGTCCGCAATTAAACGCTGGCGCGGCCACGGCAACGGTGTATAGTAGAGGCGCTATGATTAACAAAATGTCTACTAAATACTCGTCTCGGCTGGCTGCCGGCGTAGTCGTGGTTGCCTTAGCCTTATTAGCTACAGTCGGTTTGCAGTGGTGCATGGTTATGGCTAGCCACGCGTCCGAGCACTGCCACGGCTGTGGGACAACCATGGACGTAGGTGAGCATCTTGCGTGGTGGCAAGGGCAGTTACAGAGCACTCCAGCTTCAAGCCTAGATCTCGGTTTATTAGCGCTGCTGGTGTTAGTAGTAATGGCAGCTGTGCCAGCATTAGTCGTCGCGCCGCTGTTAGTGGACGCGCGATTCCAGTTGCAGCGCTTTCGGCCGCCGGGGGCTAATTATTTAACAGAGCTATTTTCCGCTGGCATCTTAAACCCGAAAGTTTTCTCCGCAGCACGGTGAACCGTTGCAGCATTTGTTGCACGGTTTAACTCCACTTAAGCCGTGGTTTAATATAACCGTATGCAGAGTAAATCAAATTCAAATGTCGAGTGCGATCCAGCACGTGGGTACCGCTGGCGGGAAGTCGGCGGTGCAGCCGTGGTGCTGTTGGCGCTGTACCTGATCCTACGCGCATCTAATGTACTGCCAGAAAGCGTTGGCGTAGGCGCTGGCACGGGTATTGGTGCCGCGATTATTCTTGGACTCATTGCTTCGGTTTCTACGTGCGCGGCTGTTACCGGCAGCTTAGTGCTGGCGGCAGCGAGTCGTTATCGCCAGGCGCATCCCGAGTTAACTAGCGCCCAGCGCTTTCGGCCTCACCTATATTTTAACCTTGGCCGCTTGGTCGGCTACGCTGGGTTCGGGGCGTTGGTAGGCCTTGTGGGTTCAACCCTTACTATATCTCCAGCAGCCACTGGCGTGGTTACTTTAGTCATCGGCGCTTTCATGGTCATTACCGGACTTAACATGCTTAATGTTTGGCCATGGCTACAGCGCTTGCAGCCGCGGCCACATAAGTGGCTGTCGGCGCGAATTTACCGGATGCGAGGCAGCGGCGCCTGGGGCGTATTTTTTGGCGGCAGCTTAACCTTTTTTCTGCCGTGCGGCTTTACCCAAGCACTACAGCTATACGTGTTGACGCAAGGCAGTGCGCTGCAGGGCGCTCTGCTACTCGGTGCCTTTGCTTTGGGTACCGCGCCGGGGTTGTTGTCGTTGGGAGCAGTGGCGAGTTTTGCGGCTGGTCGGTGGCAGCGTTACGCGACCGCTGGCGCGGCAGTACTAGTGCTAGCGTTGGGGGTGTTTAATTTCCGCTCTGGTTGGGCGGCCGCTGGTTGGCCTATGCCCGCGTTGGCTAGTGGCGTGCCCGCGAGCCAACCCACGGCCGCGGCAACGCGCAACGGCGTGCAGGTTGTAGAAATGAAGGTGGTGGGTTACCAGTATCAGCCGGCTGTGTTTACGGTTAAGGCTGGCGTACCAGTGGAGTGGCGCATTGATGGCAGCCGAGCCGCTGGGTGCGCCCGGGTAATTATTGCTCGCAGCGCTGGTATTCAAAAATTGTTGGATCCGAGCGGTATAACCATAGTGCGATTCACTCCCACGCGGCCAGGTTTTATTCCTTTTAGCTGCAGTATGGGCATGACTACGCCCGGCGCGCAGTTCTTAGTTTTATAGAATATGAAGAATGTAACATTTAAGATTGGCGGCATGCACTGCGCTTCGTGCGTGTTGCGTAACGAGCAGAGTTTACTCGACGTGTCCGGGGTTAAAAAAGCCAGCGTGAATTTAGCACTGCGGACAGCTACGGTGGAGTATGACGAGGCAATGGCAAATGAGCACCAGCTGCACCAGACTATTATTGCCAATGGCTATCAGGTGGCAGAACATGCTGGACATGATGGTGCTCATGGGGCACACGAGCATCACGGGGGCGCACCCGTTGCCGACGAGGTAGCTACCAGCCGCCGCAAGGCGTTCGGCGCCATTGTTGCTGCTATCCCCGTGGTTGTACTCGCTATGTTCGGTATCGAGCTGCCGGGTCAATTTGGTGGCTTTGGCCTTAGCCTATGGATTCAAGCACTACTTGGTACCGGCGTTATTCTTGGTTTTGGTTGGCAGTTCCATCTTGGTCTAATCCGCGCTATCCGGCAGCGGGCGGCCGACATGGATACCCTAATCTCTCTTGGTACGCTCGCGGCACTAGTGTTCAGCTGGTGGGTATTATTGGCTGACCGCGGCGAGATGTACTTTGAGACAGGCGCTATTATCGTGGCGCTTATTCTACTCGGGCGATATTTCGAGGCTACTAGTCGTGGTCGCGCCAGCGCGGCTATTGAGGCGCTGCTGCAGCTTGGTGCTAAAACCGCTCGTGTTCTAGTTAATGGTACCGAGCGTGAGGTACCCGTGGAGCAAGTTAAGATCGGCGACGTATTAGTAGTGCGTCCTGGCGAGAAAGTACCGGCAGATGGGCGCATTACCAGCGGCGAGGCGTCATTAGATGAGTCTATGATTACCGGCGAGAGTATGCCGGTACATAAGCAGGTCGGTGATTCGGTAGTGGGCGCCACGGTGAATGTAGACGGCCTACTGCAGGTGCAGGTTACCGCCATTGGCGCTGGTACAGTGTTGGCGCAGATGGTGAAGATGGTGAGCGACGCGCAAACACACAAAGCTCCTATCCAAAAGCTGGCTGACCGCATCTCATCTATTTTTGTTCCAGTTGTTCTTGGTGTAGCCGTACTTACCGCCGTGGGCTGGTGGCTGGCGACTGGTGATTGGACCAGCGCCGTTATTCCGGCCGTGGCCGTGTTGGTGATTGCCTGTCCATGTGCGCTCGGCTTAGCTACGCCCACTGCCATTATGGTAGGCACTGGTCGCGGGGCAGGTCGCGGTATCCTTATCAAGCATGGTGAGGCGTTTGAGAAGGCGCGGGGCGTTAATATTGTTCTGTTCGACAAGACCGGTACGCTTACGTTGGGCAAACCAGCAGTGACCAATGTTGTGCCCTTTAACGGTGTCGCCGAGGAGCAGGTGCTATTGCTCGCGGCTAGCGTTGAACATGGCTCGTCGCACCCATTGGCGCAGGCTATTCTGGCGGCCACGACGCAGCGGAACATCGCGCTGTTGTCTGTTAGTCTGTTCCAGAATATTGTTGGCGGTGGCGTGGTAGCGATGGTAGACGGCAGCGTGGTAGCTGTTGGCAGCGTAGCCTTTTTAAGTAGCCGCGGAGTAGACGTATCGTCTGGCAATGGTCGCGCTGGTGAACTTGAGGCCGCGGCAAATACAGTAGTCGGCGTATCGCGGGGCACTAGTTTCGTCGGGCTTATTGCCATTGCCGATCCAGTTAAGCCCGAGGCAGCAGCGGCCGTGGCGCAGCTGTACGCTGCTGGCGTTAGAACAGCCATGGTAACCGGTGATAACGAGGCAACAGGGAAGGCTATTGCCAGCGCCGTGGGTATTTCCCAAGTGTTTGCCCGAGTGCAACCAGCTGATAAGCTGGCGCGCGTGCGCGAGTTGCAGGCCGGCGGCGTTAAGGTCGCCTTCGTGGGCGACGGCATTAACGACGCACCGGCATTGGCCCAAGCTGACCTTGGCATTGCCATGGGTACTGGCACCGATATTGCCATCGAGGCCGGCGATCTCGTTTTAATTCAGGGCAGCCCGCTAAAGGTGGTGGAGGCTCTGGCACTTTCGCGCGCTACCTTCCGTGCCATTCGTCAGAATTTATTTTGGGCATTCGTCTATAACGTCGTCGGTATCCCGCTGGCGGCACTTGGCCTATTGAATCCAATTATCGCTGGCGGCGCCATGGCATTTTCTAGTGTCAGCGTGGTTCTAAATAGCCTCCGCCTAAAAAGGGCGTCGATTGCGTTGCGGTAAACGAACCAAGGCGCGGTTTAATGTCTAGACGTAGGGGACGGAATGCGTTAGATGGTAGAGACGTTGCATTGCAACGTCTCTACGGTAACGCCATCATTTTTGATAACGTTAATTTAAATAATCAACACCCCATCCCCAAATGAATAGAACCTAAATTTCTTTTTTATCGCCACGGCGTACAGGTCAACAATCGAGCGTTGTGATTTTTTGTGCCGCAGGAAGGCGTCCACTAAGTACATCAGTGACGAGCCGGGTAGATGGAAGTTGGTAATTAGCCCGTCGACGGTTTGGAACTTGTAACCCGGGCGGATGAACAGCTGGGTAGACCCGTGCCCTGGTCTTAACTCGGACGATTCCAGAGCCCTAGTAGCCGTGGTGCCGACGGCAATCACTGGTTGACCGTTCTTTTTGGCTGCCTGTATCCGTTCGGCATCCCGTGGCGTAAGTTCCCAGTATTCTCGGAATAACTTGCCGCTGCGTAGGTTCTCGTTCGTTAGGGGAGCGAACGTGCCGCTACCCACATGCAGAGTGATGGAGGCTCGGCTAATGCCGCGTCGTTGTAAATCGGCTACCAGGCGCGGGGTAAAGTGCAGGCTGGCGGTAGGCGCGGCCACGGATGCCGGTTTTTGCGCGAACATGCTTTGGTACTTTGTTCGCAGCTCGTGTTCGAGCAGGGGCGTTGTCTTTAGATACGGCGGAATAGGAGTGTGGCCGTAGTGCATGGCTATCTCGCGCAGTTTTGAGATGGGAAAGCAGGGTCGGAGAGTGAATACGTGCGCGTCTTGGTCTACTACATCGAAAGAGTATGTACCGATGTGCAGTTGCTCCCCGACACTAACCTTTTTATCAACCATTGCCCGTACCATACGATCTTTTGTTCCTAGCTCATTCAATAGTAGTAGAGCGTTCACCACACCGCCAGTTGCCTTACGTAGTGGCAGCCGCGCTGGTAGCACCTTAGTGTTGTTTAGAACTAGGAGCGCGTGCGGCGGCAGGTAGTCTCCCAAGTGCCGAAAGGTATCAAACTCTAATTCGTTCGTGGCTGTGCGATAGATCAACAGCTTGGCGCTGTCGCGCGGCGACGCCGGTTGAGTGGCTAGTAGTTTTGGCGGCAGGGTGTACTGATATTGCTCAGTTAGTGACATGGTCGTGATTATGGTAGGGGAGCAGCGTTGATGCAAGGTATAATCTAGTTATGAAGTTGCTTACCCCCGTTGTTATTGCTTTAATACTAGCTGGCTGCGGTCGGGCTTCGGTACCAGTGGTACCAGTCGCGCCTGCGCCTACCGAGGCGCCAGCGCCTGTGGTCACGTCATCGGCCGCATTCGTCCAGCCATTGGATCGCGCCAATGAGCGGGTAACTAAGAAGAAGTTCGGCACCTACATTACGCCGCAGAATTCGCCAGTGCAGCCCGAACGTTTTTCTGGCTATCATACTGGCGTAGATTACGAAACGTTTCCGGACGAGCAGAATGTAGACGTTACCGTCCGCGCGGTGTGCACTGGTCCATTATTAGTCGCCCGTAGCGCGAGCGGTTATGGCGGGGTAGTGGTGCAGTCGTGTACATTCGGCGGTGACCCCATCACCGTGGTGTACGGTCACCTTCGTTTATCTAGTATCGTCGCTAAAGTGGGGGATCAGTTGGCAGCAGGACAGCAGTTCGCTGTTTTAGGCACTGGTTTTTCTAGCGAGACAAGTGGCGAACGCAAACATCTTCATCTTGGTATTTCCCGCGGGGCTGCAGTTAATATTCGCGGCTATCTGTCCGCGGCCGCTGATATTAAAGGCTGGCTAGACCCAGGCGGGGCACTGCCATAGCTTCCTACGAGTAGGTGCAGTAAGATGAGAGGGACAGTTTAGAAACAAATACTAAATAATATGGAGTTTGCGCCTATTCCAGACGACGAGGCAGCCCGCCTAGACGCGGTACATCGCCTAGGCTTGCTGGACAGCCCGCCCGAGGAGCGCTTCGACCGTATTACTAAGGCAGCGCTGGAGCAGCTACATGTACCCATTAGCACGGTGTCGATCATCGACAAGAATCGAGAGTTTTATAAGTCGTGCCAGGGCACACTAGAGCGCCAGGGTGATCGCGATATATCGTTCTGCGGTCACGCGATGTTGGCTAAGTACCTATTTGTGGTGTCGGACACACTAGATGATCCTCGTTTTGCTGATAATCCAACGGTCGTTGGTGACCCGCATATTCGCTTTTATGCCGGCGTGGCGCTGTTCGACCACAAGACGAGGCAGCCGGTGGGCGTGTTCTGCGTGAAAGATACCAAGCCGCGTCAGTGGAGTGCCGCCGAGACCGATACACTACTACGACTGGGCAAGCTGGCCGAGGATGAGGTGAACGCAGGGGCGTAGCCTTGCCTACTATAGGTAACCTTGCGGCACCGGCACGCCGTGAGTATAGTATTGGTCTACCTATTCCGGGGTAGCTCAGCGGTAGAGCAAGTGACTGTTAATCACTGGGTCGTGGGTTCGAATCCCACCCCCGGAGCCAAACTAGAAGCTAGTAAATAGAAAATAGAAAGTAGAATACGATACCGTACCTACCGTTGTGGGATTCGAAGGGCGAGGCGATGTCGACGGAGGAGACAGCCGCGCCCAGGCCCGCAGGGGAATCCCACCCCCGGAGCACCACAATTTTTTCTTGACGACTGGAGTACTAGCTACTCTAGCTTCGCCATACCCTTACTTTCCCTTAGTAGCTTTCCAGATCGTATCGAACATGTAGCGTTGGAGCGCGGCGAACTCCCTAGTGTAGACGATGAATCCAAAAACATTTTTTTCAAAGCCTAGAACCGCGACCTTATCGCCGTAGATGTACGTCTCGTGCTTGAACGGTTCCAGGTCATCCACAATCCTTGTTTCGCGAAGCTCGCGGCTGTCGTACTTCTGCAGGAACCGAGCTTCCCGGGTATTGGCGGCTAGGACGAATGCTTTTATCTTTTTCTGGATTCTTTTCTGTATAAAGTCGTCGTGGGCACGGGCGGAAAATACCTTCCGCTCGGCATTTTGGTTGGTAATAATCCGTATGGTACTAAGGTCACTCTCGAGAATATCTGCGGTAATCCGAGGTAGTGTGTCTTTGCCGCTGAAGGACTGCAGTACCGGCTTATCTCCGGTCGTTCGGTAGCCGGCTATTAACTCGGGCAGCTGCGCAGCAAGGTCGTTGATGCTCCTCTCAAGCTGGCTCGCGTTTGATCGTAGACCCTTCAGAACACTATCCGGTGTCGCTGCCCATACAACCTTAATTCCGCTTGCAATGTCTTCCTCCATGAGGCCAGCGCCCTTGAGCTGCTCGTAGGCCAGGTAAGCCGAGGAGCGATCCATATTAATGGCTGCCGCGAGCTTACCTACTGTCGTACGTCCCCGGCTGTAGCTCTCGGTGTACAGCCGAACAGCGTTCGGGGACATACCGAGCTGTTCTAGGGCTTTGTTGAGCAATTTCATAGTTGTAGAAGAGGATTCTACAACTATATTGACGTTCCTGGCAATCCATCTAGTGATAGGTATTAATAACCTAATACAGAACTTTTATAACTAATGAAAGGTTATCCCATGGATATGGATGAAATTCGCCGCGCGGCGAACGACGCTTGCTACAGCGATGAAGAGGAGTTTCCGCACCTGCTCCGCTACCCGTTTTTAAATAATGAAACGGATGGTACTCTAGCCGTTGCGAAGTACCTCGCTAGAGAATTTTGCCCAGACAGCCTCTACTGGCTGGAAGACGCCAAACACCAGCACGAACCGTTACCGTGTGACCGTAGCCCAGAATCCCACCTGGGCCCGTTACGTTGGGCAATTGATTTCATACTCCCTTATGACACAATGGTTTTAGCTGCCAGCCCGGGAGTGATTGTTGATGTTAAAGACGACTCGAACCGCTATGGTTCCACTGAAGACTTTGCCAACGATCTAAATTATGTCACCATCCAGTGTCCGGATGCGGGGGAGAATAGGTTCTCTTGCTTCACCCAGTACTGTCACTTGAAACAGGGGTCGGCGAAGGAGTTTGGTATCCGCAAGGGAGATGAGGTTCGCGAAGGTCTGCCAATCGGCCTAACCGGAAAGAGCGGCTGGATGTCTGGCAATCCCCCAATGCCACACCTGCACTTTCTTTGCTTTCGCGGTCCCAAGCAAGGCGAGCGGCTCGAGTTTGGCTTTATGAGTATGCGGCTAAGGTTTGATCCGCGTCTTATTAGTTGGATAGAACTGAATTTCGCTCGTACTGGTCTACCTTGGCATTGTTAATGTACCTTGAATGCAACGCCCCCGCTTTACACAAGCGGGGGTTTTTGTTTATTTAGATTTACAATAGCCGTTCAGTGCTTCTAGGAGCCGTATCGCTGCGGTCGCGATACCCGTGTATACTTGCCGTAATGCGATTCTTCCGTCGACGACGGTCATGGTTTCTAGCAGGTGGCATCGCCGCTGCAGTCGTCGTGGTTATTGGAGTTGGCCTGTATTGGTACAGCGTCCAGCCGCGCGGTCCATTTCCACCGTGCGACTATAAATACCGACGGGCAAATTTGCCTATGCCAGAGCGAGTCGAGTCGCTACTGGCGTGCATGACCCAGGATGAGAAGATTGGCCAGTTGGCGCTAGTGGAAAAGAATAGCGTCCATCGCAAGGCAGATATAGCTAGTTACAGCTTGGGAGCAATTTTAAGTGGCGGCGGCGCTAAGCCCGAGCCGAATACGCCGGCGGCATGGCTGGCCATGGTGGAGGAGTTTCAGGGCTATGCCCGAGGTAGTCGCCTAGGCATCCCGTTGCTTTACGGAATCGACGCCGTGCATGGCCACACTAATGTTATCGGCGCCACTAATTTTCCCCATGCTATTGGTCTTGGTGCGAGCAGGGATGCCGATTTAGTGCGTCGTATTGGCGTAATTACGGCGCAGGAAATGGCCGCCACGGGTATTCATTGGAATTTTTCACCCACTGTAGACGTGGTACAGGATATTCGCTGGGGTCGCACTTTTGAAACGTTTGGCAATAATACGGACGTGGTCAGCAAGTTAGGGGCAGCTTATCTAGAAGGTCTTCAGTCGTTTGTTAATACTCCAGCAGCAGTTATTGGTACGGCCAAGCATTATCTAGGTAATGGCGCTATGACTTGGGGTACTTCGGGTAACCCAGACTTTAAAATAGATCAGGGTGTAACCATGGTAGATGAGGCCACGCTGCGCGCGGTGCATCTGCCTCCATTTGCTGCCGCGGTTAAGGCCGGGGTCAGCAGCGTAATGGTGAGCCACACTACCTGGAACGGGGTCGAGCAAGCGGCGAGTCATTATTTACTCACTGACGTATTAAAGGACGAGCTTAGCTTTCAGGGTTTTGTGGTTTCTGATTGGTACGGCGTATACGAAATCCCGGGCGGTGAGTATCGCGCCGTGGTTACAGCCATTAACGCCGGTGTGGACATGGTAATGCTACCGTATGACTACAAATCGTTCACTGGTTATGTAAAACGAGCATTGGCCCAAGGTGAAATATCGTCCGAGCGTTTAGACGACGCGGTTCGTCGTATCCTACGAGCCAAGTTTGCCGCCGGTCTATTTGACGACCAGCCCGTACCTAGCTCGTTGTTAGACGAGTTCGGTTCAACTGAACACCGGCAAGTGGCGCGGGAGGCAGTGCGAAAGTCCTTAGTACTACTTAAGAACGAGAACGTGTTGCTGCCGCTGTCGAAAGACGTAACGCGAATTATTGTGGCTGGTTCCTCAGCGCATAATCTTGGGCGTCAATCTGGTGGCTGGACCGTGGAGTGGCAAGGCGTAGACGGTAATTGGATTCCTGGCACTACTATTTTGGACGGCATTCGTCAGGCAGTAGCCTCCACGACCGTGGTGGACTATGACGCGGCAGGAAAATTTGTGGCAACTAAAGTTAAGGCAGACGTTGGCATTGTCGTGGTCGGCGAGGCACCTTATGCCGAAGGCTGGGGCGATAACGAACGCCCGGCGCTGACGAGTGAGGATTTGCAGGCCATTACTCGGGTACGAGCAGCCAGCCAACAGACAGTGGTAATTATTGTTTCTGGTCGGCCGTTGGACTTGCCACGGTTGGCGCAAGGTAACGCCCTAGTAGCTGCCTGGTTACCAGGTGCCGAAGGCGCGGGCGTGGCTGACGTATTATTCGGAGACTATTCGTTTACTGGCAAGCTGCCAGTGCCGTGGACGCTACGCTAAAATAATTTATTCCCACTAGGTTATTTTGTTTTGTATTGGTGTTGTGGTAGTATTGTTCTGGGGTCATCGCTAATTCGGAGAGGAAAAGCATGACCAAAGATTTTCAGCAGTGGCATACCAAAAAGGAGTTTCTTCATAAAGAAAAGATACGACCCTTTTTTCATGAGGGCGAGGTCTGGTTTTGCTCCCTTGGAGCAAACGTTGGCTTCGAGCAGGATGGTCGAGGCGTTGATTTTTTGCGGCCAATACTTGTAGTAAAAAAATTTAATCAGGAACTCTGTTGGGGTCTGCCGCTCACCAGGAGTCAGAAGCAGGGGCAGTACTATTTTTCTTTTACTTTAAACAGACAAATAAGCACGGCGATTCTATCGCAGCTCCGTCTTATTGACGGTAAGAGACTACAGTATAGAATCGGCGATGTGGTTGCAGATGATTTCGGTACAATACGAAAACGCCTCGCGCAACTGCTAGCGTGAGGCGTACATTTTTACCCCTTTCGGGGAGGGCCGAAGCCATTTGTACTGTTACGGTAGCATTGGCATACTATCTAGTCAAATTACCTTATGACCCAGACGCAGGCTCTCGACATATTAAAGACTGGCGCTAACGTGTTTTTAACTGGCGAGCCAGGTTCAGGCAAGACACACACGGTAAATCAGTATGTGGAGTATTTGCGTAGCCACGGGGTTGTCCCGGCTATTACCGCTTCAACTGGTATTGCGGCCACGCACATCGGCGGTATTACCATTCACTCATGGAGTGGTATTGGCATCCGAACTACCTTAACCAAGCGTGATCTAGATGACATTACTTCAAAGGAGCACGTAGTTAAGCGCGTTCGTAAAACCGCGGTATTAATCATTGATGAGGTTTCCATGTTGTCGCCGGGCACCTTAGCGGCCGTGGAGGCGGTCTGCCGCGAGGTGAAGCAATCACCAGAACCATTCGGTGGTATTCAGGTGGTACTGGTCGGTGATTTCTTTCAGCTACCGCCGGTTATGGATGCAACGCCATCAGATCGGCGAGTGGCATTGTTAGATAGTCCCGACGGGCGGTTTGCCTACAGCGCCGCGGCTTGGACGCGCGCGGGGTTACTGGCGTGCTACCTAACCGAGCAACATCGCC
>CAYZDG010000012.1:5285-11744 GCA_964477165.1 uncultured Gammaproteobacteria bacterium | reverse complement strand
GCTGCAGGCATCGGGAAGGAAATTGGCGAAGGCGTCAACGAGTCTCTGAAGGCGATTACGGAGCGCACGGCCGAGTTTGCCGAAACCAAGGTGGGAAAGTTCACCATGTTTATGGTGGCCTGGAAGATTCTTGGTGGCGACGCAATTCAGTTCGTTGTCGGAGGCTTTTTTCTACTCGTTTGGCTCATCATTTGGAGCTATTCGTACAATCGAAACTGCATCACTCGACGGGTCCTCGTGAATAAGGAAAAAGATGGCCACAGGGAGTGGGAGGTTGTGAACGAGTGGCGACCGAAGGATAGAAATGACACGGGTTGGTCGAGTGCTATTACACACTGGGTTGTGTTCATAGTTCTACTGATTATAAACTGCATTATTATTTTTTCTTAATAACCCCCAACAGGGCTCGGCAAACTGCCGGGCCCTTTTTGTTATCTAGTCAAGTTGCGTCGCGGCCAGCGGCGGGGTACTTTTCCCTAGCTATGTTTGCCTCCATTCTCGGCCGCTTTACTAAGGACCTAGGCATTGACCTGGGTACCAGCAACACGCTGGTGTACGTGGCCGGCAAGGGCATTGTTATTAATGAGCCGTCCGTGGTGGCAGTTAACCAGCGCACCGGCCAGCTGGTGGCGGTGGGCGAGGATGCGCTAAAGATGGTGGGCAAGACCCCGCCGCACATTACAGCGGTACGGCCAGTGGTGGACGGTGTTATCTCGGACTTTGAAGTTTGCCAAAAGATGCTGACCTATTTGGTCGACAAGGTGCACCGCGACGGGTTAAGTCTGCTGCCGCGGCCACGCGTTGTAGTTGCCATTCCGCTGGATGTAACCGAGGTGGAACGAAAGGCCGTGGAGGACGCGGTATTGTCCGCGGGCTGCCGTGAGGTGCGATTGGTCGAGCAGCCAGTAGCGGCCGCGGTTGGTAATCGTCTGCCTATCCAAGAAGCTGCTGGTACTTTGGTAGTCGAGATAGGCGCGGGTACTACAGCCGTCGCCGTCATCAGCTTGGGCGGCGTGGTGAGCTGGCGCAGTCTGCGCGTGGCTGGCAACCGCATGGACGAGGAAATTATCAGCTACGTGCGCGAGGAGGAGAATGTGTTGTTGGGCGAGCGCACGGCCGAGCGGGTCAAGATTCTAGTCGGTACAGCTAGTGTGCCCGAGCAGCCACTGGAAGTGACGGTCAAGGGCCGCGATTTGCGCACTGGTTTGCCGCGCGAGGTGACACTAGATGATACGCAGGTGCGCCAAGCTTTACAGTTGCCGTTAAAGCAGATTGTGGCTGCCATTAAAGCCACGGTCGAAGCCACGCCACCCGAATTGACGTCTGATATTTTTGAGCGAGGTCTTCTTCTTTCCGGCGGAGTGGCGCAGCTGCGTGGTTTGCCTGAATTACTAACTAAGGAGACCAAGGTGCCGGTGCATGTGGCCAATGATCCACTCACAACTGTGGTGCGGGGCACCGGCATTATCGTGGAAAATCTGCCGAGCTTGGGTGAGGTGCTACTGCCCTCTACCCGGGGCAATCGCTAAACTATGGCAGGGTGGCGTCGTTCGCCCCTAACCGCAGTCGTTGTTGTAGCTTGTGTTTTACTGCTGCTGCAGGCCATGGGCATGCTGCCGCGTTTTGGCTGGATGACCAAAATGCTGGCGCCAGCCCAGGGCGGCGCGTACGCGGGTAGCGTGGGCATTGGTAGCTGGTGGGACGTAGTGAGCCGCGGCACGGCCGTGGTTAACGAGCGGGACTATTGGCAGCAACAGGCAGCGGCCGCCGTAGTGGAAAAATCTGAACTGCTCGAGCTGCGCCAGCAGGTGGCAGACTTGGGTGCTGTGGCCAAGCTGGCGGCCGCCACGCCTTACCCCACAGTCGCCGCTCGTATACTTGGTGCTCCGGCTGGTGGACGCGTGGGTTCTCGTATCATTGACGCTGGTACTAACGTAGGCGTGGCTGTGGGACAGCCAGTACTATCGCCGGAGGGGGGCATGGTAGGCGTAGTGTCTGAAGCGTGGTCAACCGGAGCCACGGTACTGTTGTTGGATTCGCCGCAGAGCCGATTGGCCGCGGTGCCGTTGGGTAAGCTTTCGAGCGGCGGTATCGTAAGTGGGGTGCCGGATTTAGGTTTACTACTTACTAGCGTGCGGCCGGACGAGGATCTAGCCGTGGGTGATATTGTTGGTACAGCTGGCACGCAGCCGGGGTTGCCACGCGGGTTACCTATTGGCGTGGTGCGTGAGGTGTGGCGTCGTGACGGTGAGTTATTCCAAACCGCGGTGTTGGAGCCGTTGGCCAATACTAGCCGTTTGCTAACTGTGGCCGTACTAATGACCTTACCCCGCTGATGCGTTGGTTCGTCGTCGTCGCTGCTGTTGTTGCTGGCTTGCTGCAGGCCGCGGTCGCGGGATGGTGGGGCAGTACGCCGTTGTTTAGCCTGCCGATAATTATTGTGGCACTGCAATTGCCGAGTGGTGACCGTCGTCAGCTGTTTGTGGTCGCGCTGGCGGCTGGCTTAGGTTGGGATGCTGTTACTGGCGCCGTTGGCGCTGGCACACTGGCGACTTTGGCCGCGGCGGCAGTTGGCGTGTTCGTGGCGCAGCGTTGGTTACCACCGCATGGCAGTACGGCCGTGGCAGCGCTCGGCGGCGGCATGGCCCTAGTTAGCCGTTTAGTACTATTTATTATTTCTGGATTTAGCGCCGTGGGTGTTTTAGCTGCTTTAGGTGAGGCCATTGGCACTGGGCTGGTGGTGGCCGCATTCTACCGTTTAACGTACCGAAAGTAGTGGCTACTGACCCGTTTCATCTTCAACACGACCTAAGCTCATTAGGTCGGCGTGCGTCTGTGCCGCGGCACGATGATGATATTAGTTGGCTATCGGGCGACGTGGCGGGCGTGGGCTGGCTGCGGCGTGGTGTGAGCCAGGGCCAGTGGCTAACCTTCGCCATTGTGCTTGGCGTGGCGCTGTTAGGTATTGGACTGCGACTGGTGCAAATTCAGGTGTTAAGCGGTGAACGATATCGGCTAGCGGCCGAGGGCAATCGCATTAGAACCGTAGTGACACCAGCGCCGCGCGGTGTGGTTCGCGACCGCTATGGCGTGCCCTTGGTCGAGAATCAACCGTCGTTCGCGTTGTACCTAACTCCAGCCCAGTTGCCCGAGGACGCTGCCGAGCGTGATCAATTACTAGTTCGCGTAGCCGAATTATTACCCACCTCTACTCTGGCTAGTTTGCAGGCAGCAGCTAGTTCTACTAGTTATCTACCCCAGTTGGTAGCCGAAGATTTACCGCATAACGTGGCTGTGACTTTATTAGCTCAAACTGATGATCTTCCCGGCGTGGATGTAGTAGCCGAAGCTACGCGGCGTTATATCGATGGGGTAAGTTTGGCGCCGGTGGTAGGTTATGTGCGTAAGATTAGCGCCGAGGAGCTAGAGTCTCGTCGTAAGCAAGGTTACCGTTTTACCGATCGTATTGGCACGGCTGGTTTGGAACGTCAGTACGAAGATGTGCTGCGGGGTCAAAATGGCGAAGAGTTAGTGGAGGTAGATGCGCATGGTCGTTCCAGCGCCATTGTCGGTCGTCGCGTCGCCGTGCCCGGCCGCGGCATCCAATTGAATTTAGACGCCGAACTCCAACGCGTCCTATATACCGAGTTGTTACGAGCCGCTGGAGGCAAGCCGGCCGCGGCCGTAGCGTTGAATCCCGCTGATGGCGGCGTGCTGGCACTAGTGAGTTTGCCTAGCTATGACGCCAATATGTTCAGTGGGGTGGTGCCAGCGTCCGAACTTCGCGCGGTGTTAGACGATCCTGGCCTGCCGCTGTTCAATCGCGCCATTAGTGCCCAATATCCATCTGGTTCTACAATTAAACCCATCTTGGTAGCAGCCGGTTTAGAGACGGGTGTCATTACGCCGCAGACCACAGTTAATAGCGTGGGTGGTATCAGTATTGGGCGTTGGTTTTTTCCCGACTGGAAAGCGGGTGGTCACGGCGTTACCGACGCGGTAAAAGCTTTGGCCGAGTCAGTGAACACCTTTTTCTACATGGTCGGCGGTGGTTGGGGCGATGTGGTCGGGCTGGGTCCCGAGCGGATGGCGCTGTGGCTTGAGCGATTTGGTTGGGGTCGCGCCTTAGGTATTGATCTGCCCGGTGAGGCGAATGGCGTGGTGCCGACGCCGGCGTGGAAGGCGCAACGCAGTGATGAGCCGTGGTATATCGGCGATACTTACCACATGGCAATTGGCCAGGGTGATATTTTGGCCACGCCGTTGCAGGTTGCGGCGGCCACCGCGGCCGTGGCTAACGGCGGTACGTTGTATAAGCCCCAGGTGGTGGCTGCGGTGGCCGACGCCACTGGGGTGCTACAGCAACGGCTGCCGCAGGTGCTGGGCGAGCGGCTGGCATCGCCGGCCACGCTAGACGTGGTACGTCGCGGCATGCGTGCCGTTGTTACTGATGGCAGCGCGCGGCGGCTGGCGAGCCTACCTATTGCCGTGGCCGGGAAGACGGGCACGGCCCAGGTAGCCAATGGTCTGCCGCATGCTTGGTTTACCGCTTTTGCCCCATACGAGCAGCCATCTATTGTGCTAGCTATTGTCGTCGAGCATGGCGGCGAGGGGTCATCAGTGGCAACGCCAGTAGCCGAAGCTGTGTTGCGTTGGTGGGCCGAACGTCCCGCGCGTTGACATCATCAGTAGTGCCCCAGTACACTCGCTTCACTACACGAATTTATTTTTAGCACCTCTAACCATACCGCCGCCATGATAGATGAGCCGCGAATCATTACCACGCCCGAGGGTCTAGCTAAACTGACAGCAGAGCTGAAGCAGCTGAAGGACGACGACCGTCCGGCCATTTTGCAGCGCATCAAGGATGCTAAGGAGTTAGGGGATCTTAGCGAGAACGCTGACTACTCTGACGCTAAGGATCAGCAGGCATTTATCGAAGGACGAATTATGGAACTAGAGGCGACTTTGAAGAACGCCGAGTTGGCTGGTCCACGTAGCGGCACCGCCGCGGCCATTGGCAGCACTGTAACGGTTGTTGGCCCGAATGGTGAGCGCACATTACGAATTGTGGGCGCGACCGAGGCTAATCCGTCCTCCGGTGATATCTCACACGAGTCACCATTAGGCAAGGCTCTATTTGGTACGCGCGTGGGAGAAAAGGTAGTCGTTGATACGCCGGCTGGTCCCGCTAGCTATACCGTTAATAGCGTCAACTAGACGCCCCGCGGCGGCTGTCGTAGGGTACGTTTGAAGCCCTATGTTCGGCCGCAAAATTGCCATCGACCTGGGTACCACCTACACCCTGGTGCACGTACCCAAGCGGGGGATCATTATTAATGAGCCCTCGGTTGTAGCCGTGTCTACCATCGACGGCGCGGTACTGGCCGTGGGCGAGGAGGCCAAGGAGATGCTCGGCCGCACCCCAGACACCATCGTGGCCTCGCGGCCGTTAAAGGATGGGGTTATTGCTGACTACCGCACTACCGAGGCCATGCTGCGTTACTTTATCAGTAAGGCGCTTGGCGGTGTCCGCTTCATCCGCCCCGAGGTAATGATTGCAGTGCCAGCTGGCATTACCTCTACCGAGCGTCGCGCTGTTATCGACGCCGCCACCGAGGCTGGGGCTAAGGCTGCCTATATCATTAAGGAACCAATTGCCGCCGCCATTGGCGCGGATATTCCCATTGGTTCGGCTTCTGGCCACATGATTGTTGATATGGGCGGCGGCACCAGCGAGATCGCCGTCATTGCCCTTGGCGGTATTGTGGCTAGCACCAGCCTACGCGTGGGCGGCAACAAGTTCGATGCCGCAATTCAAGATTACATTCGCCGCGTGCATAACCTAGCTATTGGTGAGCGCACAGCCGAAGAAGTTAAAGTTACTATCGGCGCGGCCATGGCACTACCCCCGCGCGAGAAGTTAACCATGTCAGTTCGCGGCCGCGATCTAGCTAGCGGCTTACCTAAGACAGTGGATGTAACCAGCGACGAGGTAACCGAGGCATTGCAGCATGAATTACAGGCCGTGGTGGCAGCGGTGAAGTTGGTGCTGTTTAATACGCCGCCCGAGCTATCAGCTGACATTATGGAAAAGGGCATGGTGCTATCTGGCGGCAGCAGTCTACTGCGGCGTATGGATCGCCTTCTTGCCGAAGCTACTGGCGTGCCTGCCTATGTCGCCGACGAAGCGCTACTGTGCGTGGCCAAGGGCACTGGCATAGCGTTGGAGAATTTGGAGTCGTACAAGCGGAGTATTTTAAGCGCACGGTAAAAAATTAGAAAACCGCCTGTTAGACGGTTTTCTGGTTTCTTGCATGATTGCAATTTTGGCAGTAACGAATTGCCGTAACGATCACAAGAATTAACGCGAGTATGAGGTACGGCAGCACGAACGTTATACCTCCCACCACCCAAGCATTAATAGTTTCCGCTTCGCTAGCTTTAGTCCAAGAGCAT
>CAYZDG010000012.1:0-5275 GCA_964477165.1 uncultured Gammaproteobacteria bacterium | reverse complement strand
CCAGTCTTCGTTCTTTTGTTCCATTCAATTTATGAAAATCAAAATTGATGAGCTTAAAGCCCAAGCTACAGAGGTCATCCTCAAGGCCGGGAAGGTGAAAAAGGAGGACGTGGAGAAAATCCTCGAGGTGCTACTTTTTGCTGATGCGTCCGGTAACGGCACCCAGGGTGTCATCAAGCTAACCGGCGATACCCCCCTCCAAGACGTGCAGTCGGAGGGAGCGATCGAAGTTTTAAAAGAGACGCCCATCTCAGCTCACTTGGACGCCCACGGTAACCCAGCCCCACTCGCTGCGTACTTCGCTACCGAGAAGGCTATCGAGAAGTGCCGCGCCAGTGGCATCGGGATCGTAGGGGTGAAGGGTACCTATAGTAGTAATGGCGCCCAGGGTTTTTATGCAAACAAGATTGCCCAAGAGGGGTTCGTGGCCATCGTCGCTTCCCGTTCACCCGGAGCGGTAGCCCCCTACGGCGGCAAGGAACCAATTTTCGGCACCAATCCGATAGGGTACGGCTTTCCAACCTTAGGGGATCCACTGCTCTTCGATATGGCGAGTTCGGCTATTACTTGGTACGGCCTCGTTAAAGCGAAGGCAGAGGGAAAGGAAATTCCTGGCGACGTAGCTATAGATAGCAATGGCGTACTGACTACAAATCCCGCGGAAGCCATGGAGGGAGCGATCCTCCCCTTCGATCGTTCCTACAAGGGCGCCGGTATCGCGATGGTCGTGGAGCTGCTCGGCCGTCCGCTCGTGGGTGCCTCATTCTGCAACATAGGTTCAAAGACTCAGGATTGGGGTACCTTCATCCTCGCCATCGATCCGGGGCTATTCGGTAGTAGGGAAGCCTTCAAGGCTGCGGCGAGTGAGTTGATCAAAGTGGCTAGAGGCTCTAAGCCCCGTACAGATAGCGGGACGGTAATCCTTCCGGGGGATAAAAGCGTTGCGCTGCGCAGGGAGGCGCTCGCCACCGGGATGGTCGAGGTGAGTGACGCGATCCTGGAGAAGCTTAAGGGTTTACTTTAGATCCATAAAAAGTGGGCAATGCGACGGGGTAACTGTTGGTGGCCAATTTCATTGCCACCCAAGCCCGCTCCACCGTGCATTTCTTAATCCTTAATCCTACCTATGCATATCGCCATCGACGTCTCGCGAGCGAACCAGCCGCAGCGAACCGGACTCGGTAGCTACTCGTTGAATATCGTACGGGAACTGATAAAAATTCAGCACCAGGGAACCAGGGTGATCCTGCTTGCTCCGGAGCAACCTATACCGGAGTGGGGGACAATGGCGTCGAATATTAACTGGAAGACCTTGCCCTGGGTCGGGCCAGGGTGGACTAGGGTTCGTTTGCCGTGGCACCTGCGCCTGGCTAAGTACGACATATTTTGGCAGCCGTCCTCTGGTCTGCCGTGGCTGCCAAAGCAGACTAGTGGCGTTTGCACGATTCATGACGTTTCATTTCTGGAAGCGCCCGAGGTCTACGATTCAGCAGATTTAGCTCGTCAACATCGAGCCTTGGTTTCGGCTCGCCGCGCAGAAAAAATTATAACGGTCTCGGGTTACAGCCAGCGGCTTCTGGTCGAGCGCGTCGGTATTCCGGCTGCGAAGATTACCGTTACGCCGCTGGCGGCAGATGACGGCATGGCGCCAGTAGGGCTTGATGGCCATCAAGCCCTACTGGGTCGTTATAATATTCGTACGCCATACATCATCACGGCCGGTCGTATCGAAAAGAAGAAGGGGATCGTCGAGATTGTTCAGGCGCTGGCACAGCTGCCGAACGACGTACAGTTGGTTCTCGCTGGCTGTGACGGCTTCGGCGTTGATGAAGTTCGTCAGAAAATTGTCGAGCTTAAGCTGGAAGAACGCGTGAAGTTCGTAGGTTGGGTTCCAGACACTGATTTAAGATGCCTGCTATCCGGCGCTGCGTGTTATGTGTCCGCTTGTCGTTATGAAGGTTTTGGTATCGCGGTTCTTAATGCTCTGGCCTGCGGTTGTCCAGTCGTCGCATACCGAGCCGGAGCAGTTCCCGAGACAGTAGGGGATGCCGCGGTGCTAGTAGATCCATCTGGTCCAGATCCACTAGTCGCTGGCATCCGGCCACTTCTAGAAAACGAATCAGAACGCCAGCGTCTATCCCAAGCTGGTATATTAAGAGCTGCCGAATTCAGTTGGCAGCGAACCGCCGAGCAGACAATTTCTTGTTTGACAGAGTGGTAATTTTCCAGTAGAAATATAGCGTCTCGGTGCGCCGGACGGCTGCTGCTCCTAACCCTCGGGTTAGGCGTAGAGGAAAGTTCGAACACCATGTTTGTCTTTAGCAAAAGGCGGCTAGTTGGTAACGCCAACGCATGGGTCGTAAGGCCTATGACGACAAGTGCAACAGAGAATAAACCAGCCCCGAACCAGGCCGCTCACGCGTCCGGTACGGGGTGATGGGTGAAACGGTGGGGTAAGAGCCCACCAGCGCTCGTGGTGACACGGGCGGCTAGGCAAACTCTAGTCGGTGCAAGGCCGCATAGGCTCCGCGAGAGCGGAGCGGGTAGGCTGCTTGAGTCCAGCCGCGAGGTTGGGCCTAGAGAGATGGCCGTCCAGCGGAACTCCGTGAGGAGCCCGTGGACAGAATTCGACTTACAGGCGTGCCGAGACATTTATTTTAAGAACATCTGTTCGTTCAGAACTTCAGAACGTCGGTGAAATACCCTTGGATACCTGACTTTCCGATGTTCTGACGTTCCGAATATACTGACCCCATGAAAAAATCCGAGCTCACCTTTCGCGTTAGCCTAGTGCCGCTGGATTATCTGGCCGCATTGATTGCTGGTTGGCTAGCTTATGGCTTGCGGTTTGGCCTAGTAGCCGAAGTTAGGCCAGTGTTGTTTCAGCTCACACCCGAGCGGTTCGCGGCGGTTAACGCGTTGGTAGCCTTGGGCGCAGTGGTAGCGCTGGCACTCGGCGGCGCGTATACATTACGGTCGGGGCGGCGTGCGCTAGATGAAATTCGTCGCGTATTTTTAGGCTGCACCGTGGCGCTAGCCGCGGCCACCTTTTTGGTTTTCCTGCGCGTGGAGCTGTTCTCGTCCCGCTTTATGGTGTTAGTGATGTGGGGATTGGCATTGGTATTAGTAGGACTTGTCCATTTATCTGTGCGAGCAGTGCAGCGCGCTGCTTATCGTCGTGGGCGCGGCGTACACCGTTGCCTTTTAGTTGGTTCTGACGAAGCAGCCGATGCTTTGGCGACCGCGCTCGCTGCAAACCCGGCCTATGGTTTAGCAGTAGTGCGACGTGTGCCGGCTTTGGATAATTCCTTGGTAATCAGCCTGCGAGAGTTGCATCAGCAGCTGCAGTTGGACGAGATTATTATGGCCGACACATCTGCTTCCAGCGCCGCGGTGCTACAGGTAAAGCAGTACTGCGATAGTTACCAACTCACCTTTCGCTACGTGGCTAGCTTACTGCAGGCGCAGTCGTTGAGCATAGATATCGAGACCATCGGTGGCCTGCCAGTGGTGGAGGTGTTGCGCACACGGCTGGCGGGTTGGGGTCGCGTGTTCAAGCGAGCTTTTGACTTAATGCTCGGTCTACTCGCCGCTTTAGTGGCTCTGCCGTTCGGTTTAATTATTGCCGCCTGCATAAAGCTCAATACGCCAGGACCAGTCCTCGTCGGCCTGCCGCGCGTTGGCGCTGATGGTCGCACTTTCCGTGTGTTCAAATTTCGTTCGATGATTAAAGATGCGCATTTACTAAAAAATGATCTTATCGACCGCAACGAGCGCAGCGATGGTCCGTTATTCAAATTATCGCGAGATCCGCGCGTTACTAGCGTGGGTTCATTTTTGCGTCGCTTTAGTATCGACGAGTGGCCGCAGGTGCTAAACGTATTGGCTGGCAGCATGAGCCTGGTGGGGCCGCGGCCGCATGAACCGGGCGAGGTCGAGCGGTACGATCAATCCGCGCGTAAGCTGCTGGCTATTAAGCCGGGCATTACCGGACTGGCGCAAATAAGCGGTCGCAGCAGCTTGAAGTTTGCCGACGAAGTGCGGTTGGATACTTTTTATGTTGAGAACTGGACGCCCTGGTTGGATTTGCAGATTATCTTAAAGACGCCCGGGGTGGTTATCGGCGGGAGGGAGGCAGTGTAGGTAAATGACTTAATGACTAAATCCAAATGACTAAACCTAAGTACCATGTTACCTATTCGTCATTAGGATTTCGACATTAGGATTTTATGAAAATTGCCATTACCCACGACCATTTGTTTCAGTTCGGCGGTGCCGAACGGACGCTGGTAGCACTGACCAAGGCCTTTCCGCAGGCGGACGTGTATACACTCGTTCAGGATCCAGCTATTAAAAACCTGGGCGGCCTTAAAGCTAAGACAACATTCCTGCAGAAGATGCCGGGCAGCTTGCGGCATTTTAAGTGGTACTTACCGTTTATGCCGCTGGCCTGGGAGAGCGTGGATCTTATTGGCTATGATGTGGTTATATCGTCGGCGTCGGCGTTTGCTAAGGGTATTGTGCCGGGCGTAACCACGCGGCACCTATGCTACTGCCACACGCCCACGCGCTATCTGTGGAGTGATACCCATAGCTACGTGGATGAGTTACCGACCTCGCGGTTGGTAAAGGCAGTGTTACCGTTCATCTTGAAGAATTTACGCGAGTGGGATTATCTAGCGGCGCAGCGCGTGGATCAATTCCTGTCCAATTCAAAGTTTGTGGGCCAGCGCATCCGTCGTTATTACGGTAAGGATAGTCAGGTGGTGTACCCACCAGTGGATGTGTCTGCGATTCGTCCGGCGACTAAGCCGCCAGAGCACGGAGCGTACTTTGTGGTCGTTAGCCGACTGCGACCTTACAAGCGGGTGGACATGGTAGTTGAGGCGTTTAACCAGCTTGGCTTGCCCTTGGTCATCGTCGGTGATGGCGAGCAGCGCGCGGAGCTGCAGCTTAAGGCTAAGCGGAATATCCTTTTTGCCGGCGAGGTAGACGACGCAGAGCGGAACAAGATTATCGCGAACGCCGCGGCGTTCATTCATCCGCAGGTCGAGGATTTTGGTATTACTGCCGTGGAGGCCATGGCCGCCGGGCGGCCGGTACTAGCCCTTGGGCAGGGCGGGGCACTGGAGACGGTAGTGCCCGGCGTCAGCGGCGCCTTATTTGATGAGCAGTCGTGGGAAGCGTTAGCCCACGCGGTGCTGAAGTTTAAACCGGCCGAGTACGATCCGATTGCCATCAGGAAGCACGCCGAGCAATTTAGCGCCGAGCGGTT
>CAYZDG010000011.1:0-11976 GCA_964477165.1 uncultured Gammaproteobacteria bacterium | reverse complement strand
GCTAATAGGATGCGATTGGTAACGTAGTGCAGGTAGTCGGCAGTGTGGTTGCCAGGCCGAATGCCAGGGATAAAGCCACCTTGCTTCTGCAAATTCTCGGCCACCTGTTTAGGCTGGAACACGACGTAGGTATAGAAATAGGTGAAAACGAAAACCAGTAGACCGTAAATGGCGGCGTAAAAACTCTGGTTTGCGAACAGGCTTACCACGTGGTCGGCAAAATTACGCAACCAGGTAGACGATGCTTGCTGCAGGAACCGCGCCACTGTAGGTGGAAACAGCACTAACGACACGGCGAAGATAATCGGGATAACGCCAGCCATGTTCACTCGCAATGGCAGGTAGGTGGTGGTGCCGCCATAACCAGCGCCGCGTATGGCACGCGCGTACGATACTGGCACATTGCGTTGCGCCTCGGTGACATACACTACGGCTACTACGGTGATTAGAGCTACGACTATGAACATCGCGATGCTAAACAGCTGCGACGGGTCGTACACCGCGACGGTCTGCTGTACTGCTTGAGGCAAGCCAGCCACGATGCCCGCGAAAATAATAAGCGAGATGCCATTGCCCAGCTTGCGCTCACTAATAAGCTCACCTAGCCACATCAGCAGCATGGTACCGGCACAAACCACAATCACGGCTAGACCCATGGGAATGTCCTGCAACCCCTGGCTCACGGCACCACCAGTCTGATTCTTAAGCAGGGCGATGAAGCTATAAGCCTGAAGGATGGTGAGTGGAATGGTAGCTAGGCGCGTCCACTGGTTAATGCGCTGGCGACCAGCTTCGCCTTCCTCTTTTTGCATCTTCTCTAGCCGAGGGATGGCCATGGTAAGCAGCTGAAAAATAATAGACGAAGTGATGTACGGACCAACGCCGAGCATCACTACGCTTAAGTTCTCCAATCCGCCGCCGGAGAAAATATTAAGGAGGCCTAGTAGTTGATTACCGGCAAAAAGCTCGCGCAATGCCCCAGGATCCACTCCCGGCACGGGGACATGGGCTAGCACGCGAAACGCCGCTAGCGCGCCGAGGACAAATAAAACGTCGCGCCGCAGTTCCGGCGTGTGCCAGACGCGACGGATAGTATCGACGACGTTGGCCATGCTACGACGAGTTACGCCGCAATGGCAAAATAGTAGCCTTACCCTTAGCTGCCGTTAGTGCTGCTTTGGCCGTACGGCTAAAACGATGAGCCTGTACAATGAGCGGCTGCGTTATCGTGGCCGTGCCAATAACCTTGACCCCAAAACGGATGCTATCTACTAGGCCAGCTTTTACCAACTGGCGCGGGCTAACGGTGCCCGTGGGGAAAACAGCCACGATGCGCGCCAGCGTTACGGCTGCTAATGGTTTAGTGGGGCTGGTAAAACCGCGCTTCTTAGGAATACGCAGCACTGCGCCACGTACCGCGAAGCGACCCAAGCCGCGCTTGCCGCCAGTACGAGCCTTTTGCCCCTTGGCGCCACGAGTAGCTGTTTTGCCGTGGCCGGACGAATCGCCACGACCAACGCGCTTGCGACGCTTGCGGGAACCAGAGGCGGGTTTAAGTAGGTGGAGCATAAAGGTGATAAATCCTAATAACTAAATCCTAATGACTAAAAAATCCATTCAGACTTAAGATTTAAGTATTCGGAATTCATTAGGATTTATGATTTCGGATTTAGGATTTTAACTTACGTATGCAGCGGTTTCCTCCACGTGGGTATTGGCTACGGTCTGGGCGCCAGCCAATAGACCCAACGCCATAATGGTACCACGGGCAATCGCAATTTTATTGGTACCGCGGATAACTTTGCTAACAATATTCTGTACGCCAGCTAGGCGCACCACGGTGCGCACTACGCCACCAGCAATAATTCCACGGCCTACTGGAGCCGGTTTTAACAGCACCTGAATAGCCTTGTACTTAACACGGATCTCATGCGGAATGCTGCCCTTGGCGGTTAAAGGCACGAGTATCAGATGCTTCTTAGCCTGAGTCTGCGCCTTGGTCACGGCTAGATTAACATCTTTGCCCTTGGCCGTACCCAAACCGACGCGACCCTTGCCATCACCAACAACAACCGCGGCGCGGAAATTCATACGCTTACCGCCGGCCATAACGCGAGTAACACGACGGATCTCCAGCGTGGCGCTGTCGAACGGATCATTTGTCATTTGCTCACGGCCGGGGCGTGATCCGCGGGGACCGCGAGAACCACCGGGGCGTCCACCCATGGAACCGTGACGCTGGGGACTAGAGGGAGCGGGCATAGTAAGAAGTGTTAATAATACTAGAACTGAAGGCCAGCAGCGCGAGCCGCGTCGGCGAGCGCCTTAACCCGGCCGTGGTAACGGTACCCACCGCGGTCGAATACCACCGCGGTAATACCTACGGCCATTGCTTTTTCAGCCAACTCCTTACCCACAGCCGTGGCAATAGCAATACGCCGACTACCCTCGACCTTAACTTTAGCCATTTTAATGTCCGATGCCGCGATCATAGTGTTACCTGTAGCATCATCAATAAGCTGCGCGTAGATGTGCAATAGGCTGCGGAACACAGCTAGACGCGGCCGAGCAACAGTACCCACCACCTTATGCCGAATGCGGCGGTGGCGAATATCACGAGGGGCTTCAGTTCGCTTCATAAATTTATGATGCTGACTTAGTTACCTTACCAGCCTTACGACGAATAACTTCATCCATGTACTTAATGCCCTTGCCTTTGTATGGCTCGGGTGGACGAACCTCGCGGATGTTGGCCGCGACCTGACCCACTAGCTGCTTATCAATACCCGCGATGGTAATAACGTTTTTCTCCACACTTACCGCTACGCCCACTGGCGGAGTGAAATTAACCGGATGGGAAAAACCTACACGGAGCACTAAATTCTTGCCCTCAATAGCAGCCTTATAGCCAACGCCGTTAATTTCTAGCTGCTTAACGTAACCAGTGCTAACGCCAGTGATAACATTACGCAGCAACGCCCACACCAAACCCCAAGTGGCACGCTGGATGGTACTAACGTCCTCGCGAATGGCCACGTGCAAACCATCCTCGGCCTGGGTCACGGTAATACCAGGCAACAGGCGCACAACTAATTCACCCTTGGGGCCCTTAACGCGCACATTACCGCTCTCGACCGTGGCAGTAACGCCGGTCGGCAGAGGCAAGGGACGCTTAGCGAGACGTGACATATTACCAGAGTTCGCACATTATTTCCCCGCCGATCTTCTGTTCACGCACTTGGCGGTCGGTGAGTAATCCACGCGAGGTAGATAGCACAGCAATGCCACGACCGCTACACACCTGGTGCACGCCATCATAGCCTGTGTACACGCGGCGACCGGGGGTGCTAACGCGATGTAGATGTTGGGCAGCCGGAGTGCCGTTGGCAGAATACTTCAACTCTAAACGCAGCACGCCGTGGCCTTCGTCCACGCGGCTAGCGCTGATGAGATAACCAGACGCCACTAGCACGTCGGCCAGACGGTGCTTCAGCTTCGAGTACGGCATACGTACCTCGGCCTTATGCACGGCCAAAGCGTTGCGGATGCGCGTCAAAAAGTCGGCGACGGGGTCAGACATAGTGTTTACCAGCTGGCTTTAGTAATACCCGGCAGCTCGTTACGATTCGCCAACTCGCGGAAGCAAATACGACAGAGGTTGAACTCGCGCATGTAACCGCGATTGCGGCCGCAGCGCCAGCAACGCCGCACGAGCCGAGTGCTGTATTTCGGCTTCCGTGACGACTTAACGATTTGGGAGGTAATAGCCATAGTGGGTGGTCACCCTAACGGGTAGTAGGAGGGTGCGTCAAACTTAATCATTAAAGGGGAAGCCGAGCGCCTTTAGTAGCGCGTAGGCCTCATCAGGGGTGCGAGCCGACGTGGTAATAGCCACCTCAAACCCGTGGATCTTTTCCACTTCATCGGCAGAAATTTCTGGCAATACTAGGTGCTCACGGAAACCGATAGTAAAGTTGCCCTGGCGATCGATGGACTTACGGCTAAGCCCGTGGAAGTCACGCACGCGGGGCAAAGTAATGGACACTAGTTTCTCCAGCATGTCCCACATCTTTAAACCACGTAGAGTAACAACCGCGCCGACATTCATACCCTCGCGCACCTTAAAGGCAGCAATGGACTTCTTGGCCATGGTCAGCACCGGCTTCTGGCCTGTGGCGCGCTGCAAAGTCTGCAAGGCCACCTGTGCTAGCCGCTCGTCGTCCTTGGCTTTACCTAGGCCAACATTTAACGTCACCTTAATTGGCCGCGGCAGCGACAGTATATTCTGGCGCCCTAATTGCTCGCGCAACTTAGGTACCACAATGTCGCGGTAAAAGGTGAGGAAGCGGTGGGCAGCAGGAGTGGTAGCCATATAAATATTATTACGCGGGCTTGTGGGCGCGGCGCGAGATGCGTGACTTAACCGGCGCGGCACCATCGGTCACGGTAACCTGGTAGCCAAGACGAGTCGGCTGGCCAGTATGCGGACACACTAGAGCAACCTTGGCGGCCGCTAATGGCGCGTTAAACGTCATGCGCTGACCCGGCTGCTTAGCCTTGCGGCTCGCTACGTGCTTAGTGCGCACGTTTAAGCCTTCGACTACTACCATGCCGAACTTTGGTAATACTTGGGTGATGGCACCCCGCTTGCCACGGTCACGGCCAGATAGCACCTCCACGGTATCACCGCGGCGGAGCTTGATCTTAAAGGTAACTAGAGTACGAGCCATATGGTTATACCACCTCGGGGGCGAGTGAAATAATCTTAGTGTAGCCGCGACCGCGCAGCTCCCTAGCTACGGGACCGAACACGCGGCTGCCCTTGGGTTCCTTGTTCTTGGGGTCAACAATAACAGCGGCGTTGTCGTCAAAACGCACATAGGTGCCGTCGGGGCGACGCAGCTCCTTGTGCTGCCGCACGATAACAGCGCGGTGTACCTCGCCCTTCTTAACTAGGCCGTGGGGCTGGGCAGCCTTAACCGAAACGGTAATCATGTCGCCGATGCGCGCGTAGCGCTTTTGGTAGCCGCCGAGCACGCGGATGCACTGGAGCAGCTTGGCTCCGCTGTTGTCGGCGACGGCGAGCATGGTGCGATGCTGAATCATAAAAGCTAGATACGGCCGGTAATGCGCCAACGCTTAGTCTTCGACAAGGGGCGGCACTCTTCCACGCGCACTACCTCGCCCTCGTGGTACTGGTTCTCGGGGTTGTGGCAGGGCAGCCGCAAGGTGCGACGGTAGCGCTTGTGGTACACCGGGTGCACTACGGTGCGCTCGATAGTCACAATCGCGGTCGACTTAGCCTTGGCGCTCACCACGCGGCCAGTAAAGCTACGGCGTTGTGCCGAGCTGGTCGCGGGACGAGGCGTAGAAGTTACGGGAGTAATTTTAGGCATAAATTTAAGCAGTAACGGTTACCTCACTAACATCTGATAGCTGGACGCTGCCAAGACGGGTATGCAGCTGCGCAATAGCTGTGCGCACCACCCGCAACTGCCGCACTTGCTGTAGCTGGCCCTGGCGCACTTTAAAGCGCAGGTTAGCCAGTTCCGCCTGCTTCTCGGCGAGCGCGAGACGACACTGGTCGGGTGAGAGCTGGCAAATTTCGCGCATGTCCATAAAGTTCGGATTAGATACGGGCGATAACTTGGCTGCGCACCGGCAGCTTGTGGCCAGCGAGGTTCAATGCCCGTCGCGCTAGCGGCGCCGTCACACCTGCCACCTCAAACATCACGGTGCCGGGTCGAGCCAAAGCCACGTAGTGATCAACAGCACCCTTACCCTTACCCATTGGCATCTCATTGCCCTTGCTGGTAATAGGAAAGTGCGGGAACACGCGGATCCATACTTTGCCACCACGCTGCAGGCTATGAGCAATAGCACGACGGCTGGCCTCGATTTGCCGGCTGGTAATGCGGCCAGATTCAAGCGCCTGCAAGCCGTACTCGCCAAAAGCAACATTGGTCATGCGCGTCGCCTTGCCCCGAATTTTATCGGTGCGCTGCCACTTGCGATGTTTCATCCGTGCGGGTGCGAGCATAGGTGTTACGATTCGTTGGCGTTGCTGCCGCGGCTAAATAACTCACCGCGGTAAATCCAGACCTTAACGCCAATTGCGCCGTAGGTAGTCCAGGCCGCGCCACGGGAGTAGCTGATGTCAGCACGTAGGGTGTGAAGAGGAATTTTGCCCTCGACTGCTACTTCCTGCCGGGCATATTCCGAACCGTTAAGACGGCCCTTAACCATAACCTTCACGCCCTGCGCGCCAGCACGCATCACTCGCTCGGCCGCGCCACGAATCGCCCGCTGGAACGGTAGACGACGCTCGAGATCAGCGGCAACGGCCTGCACCGCTAAAGCCGCTTCTAAGCCTGCTCGTTCGACTTCTTGCACATTAATTTTAACGTCCTTCACGTCATTACCGGCCAGCTCGCGCGCCGTGGCGGTTAGCTTGGCAATACCAGCACCACCGCGGCCGATGATAACGCCCGGCTTAGCCGTATGAACGATAATGGTGAGCTGGTTGGCCGAGCGCTCGATTTCTATCTTGCTCACAGCCGCGTCCTTAAGCTCCTTCTGCAAGGCGCGACGCATTAGAATATCCTTCTGCAGGGTACTGCGATAATTGTGCTTGGGAGAAAACCAGCGCGAACGCCAGCTTTCGCAGAAGCCAAGACGGAAAATGACGGGATTGACCTTGTGACCCATAGTATTATGCGTTCGGCTGCTCAACCTTTTCGGGAGCAGTGACTTCGGCCGCGGCTGGCTCGGCCTTAGCTGGAGTTACTTTCGCTTCCTCGGGCGAGGACAACACGACGCGAATAGTTGAACCAGTGCGGCGAATACCGTGGGCCGCGCCGCGAGCCGCGGGCTTGAAACGCTTGTACGTTACAGCCTCGTCGACCATAACTTGCTCCACCTTCAAACTGCTCTCGCTTAATCCATAATTGTTAGTGGCCGAAGCAATAGCCGAGCGAATGAGTTTAACAAAAGCATCAGCTGACTTCTGTGGCTGCTGCTGCAGCCGCGTAACGGCTGTGGCCACTGGCTGACCGCGCAGTAAACCAGCCAACAGACGCACCTTACGGGGCGACTGACGGAAGTTGTACAACATGGCGCGGACGTGAGTCATATAGTTACTTTCGATTCGGCGGCGGGGCCTTTGGCACAGTGTTTTCCTTGGTTGCCTTGCCACCGTGAGCAATAAACTTACGCGTAGGCGAGAACTCACCCAGCCGATGGCCGACCATGTTCTCGACCACGGACACGGGTACGTGGATCTTGCCGTTATGAACGCCGATGGTGAAACCAACCATCGCCGGCGTAATAACCGAATCGCGCGACCAGGTTTTAATTACTATCTTATCGCCGACGCGGAGCGCGGCTACTTTCCGCTCCAGCTTTGGATCGGTGAAAGTTCCCTTCTTTAAGCTACGCGACATAGTGATTTATGATAGATACGTGGTTGGTGACAATAACGACGGAATGGCAATGTGTCAATTACGACCGCTTGGTCCGGCGCTTAACAATGAAGCGATCGGAAGCGCGATTGGCACGGCGTGTTTTAACGCCTAGAGCTGGCTTACCCCACGGCGTCTTGGGATGCTTAAGACCAATGGGGTTCTTACCCTCGCCGCCGCCGTGCGGGTGATCGACTGGGTTCATAACCTTACCGCGGACGCTCGGGCGAAAACCGCGATTACGCATGCGGCCAGCCTTGCCCCAGCGCACGTTACGCCAGTCGGGGTTAGCGGCCTGACCAACAGTGGCAAGACATTCCTCTGATACACGACGTACCTCGCCTGACGGCAGCTTAAGCTGGGCTAAACCAGCGTCGAGCGCGGTTAAAATGGCAGCGGCACCAGCGCCACGCGCCATCCGTCCGCCACGGCCTGGCTCCAACTCAACGTTAAATACCGACAACCCAGTAGGAATAAGTTTGAGCGGGAAGCGATTGCCCACGCCATCAACAAACTTAGTACTGGACGTTACCACGGGCTGACCCGCCTTCTGTCCATGAGCAGATAAGTGGTAACGCTTCTCGCCGTCGGCGTAGTTAACCAAATTAACCCACGAGCTGCGACTAGGATCGTACTCAACCGTGAATACTACAGCGGGGATGTCGAAGCGGTTCTGCTTGAAGTCGACATCGCGCAGTAGGCGCTTGGCACCACCGCCGCGGTGGCGAACAGTAATGCGACCTGTGACATTACGGCCACCCTTGGTAGTGCGACCCTTAACTAGCCGTTTGAGTGGACGACCACGGTGCAGGTCAGTGTCGTGGATAGTGCTGGCACTGCGACGGCCGGCGTGGTTGGGTTTGTATAGTTTAATCGCCATATGAGTACTAAACGTTTTCCATTAGCGCCAGCTTGGTGCCGGCAGGAACAGTAACAATGGCCTTGCGCCAATCGCGGCGGCGACCGCCCTGGCCAGTGCGGCTGCGCACAATTTTTCCGGCCACGTTCATAATATTTACGGCCGTGGGCCGCACGCCGTAGCGCGCCAACACTGCCTGGCTCACTTGCACTTTAGTGGCGCTGGGCGCAACCACAAAGGCGTAGCGACCGTGGCTAGCCATGGTCGCGGCCTTCTCGGTTACCAATGGATGCCGCAACACTGCCGCCGTCACTGCTAGTAACGCTGGATTTTGGGTCGGCGTAGCCACGGTCGCAACCGCCTTCTTTGCTACGGTCTTCTTTTTGGCGCCAAGGAGTGACATAGAAATAAAGTAGGATCTAACTGAACGTTGCTGACAACACCGGCAGCGCGCCTTCGGTTACTATTAAGTAACGGTTGCGCAACACTTCGTAAGCATTAAGCGATGCAGCGGCTGTTAGGGTAAGTTTGGGGATGTTATTGCACGCCCGCACTGCGGTCGCATCAGCGCCGGGTAATACTAGTAGCATAGAGCGACGTTCGATTGGCAATTTGACCACCGTGGCTGCCACGGCCTTGGTTTTGATCTCGGCTGGTAGCTGCTGCAGTACCAATACGTCGCCGGCCTTGGCCTTAGCGTACAGCGCGCCCAACAACGCGCGACGGCGCATAGCCGCGGGCAGCTTCTGGCTGTAGTTCCGCTCTTGAGTAGGGCCGAACATGGTGCCGCCACCACGCCACAGAGGTGAACGAATGGAGCCAGCGCGCGCTCGGCCAGTGCCCTTTTGGCGCCATGGCTTACGGCCGCCGCCAGCTACCTGTCCGCGCTTCTTGCCGTGTGTGATATCAACGCGACGATTGGCTAAATAGGCAATTACTGCCTGATGCAACAGTGCAGTTGAGGCTTCGCGCTCCCACACGGCCGGGTCGAGGTCGATTGTCTTCACTAGGTCGCCGGCGGGGCTGAATACTTTTGCCTGTAGCATATAATTATTCGTTCATGGCTTCGGCCTCTGGTTGAGACGTTTCCGGCGTTGCTTCTACAATCGCCTCGGCGTTTGCCTCATCAACCAACGCAGCAGGCGCGGCGACCTCCGCGGTCACCATGTCTCCCACACCGGCAATAATTAGCAAACCACCCTTAGCCCCCGGCACGGCGCCGCGGACGTATAGCTCGTTCTTTTCGGCATCAACCTCAACTACTTCTAGATTGGTTATGGTTACGCGCTCCCCGCCCATGTGACCGCCCATGCGCACGCCCTTAAACACACGCTGCGGACCAGTGGAGCCAATACTGCCAGGCATGCGCTCTTGATCCTTATGACCATGGCTAGCTTTTTGTCCGTGGAAACCATGACGCTTTACTACGCCCGCAAAACCACGACCCTTGGAAGTACCAGCGACGCGAATAATATCTCCCGGTTTAAAACTTGAGACGTTAATAATATCGCCAGTTTTTAAATCCCCCGCCAGTGCGCGGAACTCGCGAACCCAACGGAATGCCGCGGGCTGACCATCAATGCCCCGCAGCTTGCGCCACACCCCCGCCAACGGCTTAGTGATGTGCTTACGCTTGCCAAAACCCACCTGCACTGCCTGGTAACCGTGATCAGCGTCGTTGCGGACATCGATAACTACGCACGGGCCGGCCTGCACCACCGTGCACGGCACCACTCGCCCGTCGGGGGCGAACTTTTGCGTCATGATGGACTTGGTACCGAGGATGAATTTCATATTATCTAAACAAAAAAATCTACCGTTGATTCGGGCGCAACTGCGCAGGGCGGTAGAGATGAAAAGAGAGGGAAATGAGATCAAACGAGTTATGCAGGAGTGTCCTTTCTTACTCAACCAGAGTTGCGGTACTTTCCAAACTTTGGAGTTACCACGACTGCTAGCAGAGTAATTTACAAGCAACTAACAACTAAAGACTAGAGACTATCTAACCTACATCTTAATTTCCACATCCACGCCTGCTGGCAAACTAAGACCCATGAGGGCGTCTATAGTCTTGGGTGTTGGATCGTGAATATCGATAAGGCGCTTGTGTACCCGCATCTCGTACTGCTCGCGGGAGTTCTTGTGTACAAAAGTGGAGCGCAACACCGTGTACGACGTCTTATCAGTCGGCAGCGGCACTGGACCCACCACCCGAGCGCCGCTACGCAGGGCTGCCTCGATGATGGTCTTAGCTGCCTGGTCGATGATCTTGTGGTCGTACGCCCGCACTTTAATGCGGATGCGCGACTTTACCTCGGACTCATCGGCACTGGCTGCTTTAGTGACCGCTTTGGTAGACATAAAAGGTGCAGGGGTTCAGTTACCCGCGCCGCCTTCGGTGGCGGCGCGGGTTGCTATAGGTTACTTAAGAATCTTGGTTACCACGCCAGCGCCAACCGTCTTGCCGCCCTCGCGGATGGCAAAACGCTGCTTCTCCTCCAAAGGCACCGTGGTGATGAGTTTAACTGTAATATTAGCGCGGTCGCCCGGCATAATCATTTCCACGCCCTCAGGCAAAATAATCTCACCCGTAACATCAGCCGTGCGCACGAAGAACTGCGGCTTATAACCCTTGAAGAATGGAGTATGGCGACCGCCCTCATCCTTGCTTAGGATATAGGCCTCGGCCTCGAACTCGCTGTGAGGGGTAATAGTACCCGCCTTAGCTAGAACCTGGCCGCGCTCGACCTCATCCTTCTTGGTGCCGCGCAGCAGTAGGCCAGCATTGTCGCCCGCCTGACCCTGATCCAGCGACTTGTTGAACATCTCGATGCCAGTAACCACGGTCTTCTGGGTATCGCGGATGCCAATAATCTCGACCTCGTCGTTCACCTTGATGATGCCGCGCTCAATACGACCGGTAACCACGGTGCCGCGACCCTCGATGGAGAAGATGTCCTCCACAGGCATAAGGAACGGCTTGTCGGTCTCACGCTGGGGCTCGGGAACATAAGTATCCACCGCCTCCATAAGCTTGAGGACGCACTCGCTCTCGGGACCATTGGGGTTTTCCAAAGCCTTAAGGGCTGAACCGCGAATGATAGGGATTTCCTTACCGGGGAACTCGTACTTGATCAGTAGATCGCGAATTTCCTCCTCAACTAGATCCAACAGCTCGGGATCGTCCACCATGTCGCACTTGTTCAAGAAAACTACAATCTTCGGTACATCTACCTGCCGCGCGAGCAGAATGTGCTCCCGGGTCTGTGGCATAGGGCCATCAGGGGCGCTGACAACCAAAATCGCGCCGTCCATCTGGGCTGCGCCAGTGATCATGTTCTTGATGTAGTCGGCGTGGCCTGGGCAGTCGACGTGAGCATAGTGACAGTTGGCCGTCTCATACTCCACGTGCGCCGTGGCAATAGTAATACCACGAGCTCGCTCTTCAGGAGCGTTGTCGATCTGGCTGACATCCTTGGTCTGGGCCATAAAACCATGGGCGGCCAGCACCTTAAGGATTGCAGCGGTTAGGGTAGTCTTGCCGTGGTCAACGTGGCCAATGGTGCCAACGTTAACGTGGGGCTTAGAGCGGACAAACTTCTCGGCCATATAGCGTGTGGTGAACCCAACTAGGGGTGTTGTTAATAATTAAGGGAA